>JBKJQK010000331.1:0-3425 GCA_046594095.1 Anaerolineae bacterium
GGCGGAGCCATCTTCATGCTGGTCAAGGACGCCAAGTTCCGCCGCTTTGTCACCCGCCCGCTCCCCCGGATCAAACGCATCCTGCCCATGTTCCTGTCCGACACGCCGGTCGAGGAAGCCCAGGCCTTCTACCTGAACTACCTGGCTTTCTACCGCCTGACGGTCAAAGTCGAGAGTCCCCGGGTGACGGCGACGCTCGGCAGCGCCGAGCCGCTGGTCGCCATCTTCGACCCGGCCGGCCGCCGGCTGCTCAGCATCAGCGGGGGCGACTCGCCGCCGAGCAGGCTGGATGTGCTGCGTCCCTGAGGAATTCAGAATGCAGAATGCAGGCCCGAGCGATCCCGTTTCTAAATTCTGCATTCAGAATTCTGAATTTTGAATTCGGGTAATCCCCGAATACCCAAACAGCCGTCCAAACACAGGATGGCTGATCGCAATTTCGGTCTCCAGCCCGCCGTCGTCGAGGGCCCGCTCGAGGCCGTCCACCCGCAGCCGCGCGCCCGGCGGAAGCGGCAACCGCCGACGGCCGAGCACGGCGTATTGCGGACCATCACTGGTCATCCGCAGCACCCGTCCATCTTCCTCGACGTCCAGCCGGAGGGTCAGCCCGACCGTGGCCGGCTGATTAAAGAAATCGACCACATACGGGCCAGGCCGGCGCGACGGCTTCGTCAGGGTATAGCTGCCAAACGGCCGGAGCGGGTGGGCGAAGGCGCGCGCCCAGGCCATCCCCCACACCCCGTCGGCGTCCTGGACAAGGCGGTGCTCCACCCGCACCGGGATTCGCTCGCCGGGCAAGGGCGTAAATGAAAGCAAGCGTTGGACAAAGGCGAGCTGGTTCCAGGCTCGCATTTCGCCCGAGATCACGAGCATGTCGCCGGCGCCCAGACCGTAGTGGCGCCTCAGGGCGGGGGCCAGGCTGTCAAAGCGATCGCCGAGGGCGAGCCGAAAGGGCGATACGGCGGCGGCCTCGATCTTGGCCGGGTTAGTCGGGCCGATTGCCAGCCTCATCGCTGCATCTGAGATGCCGGCACAAAGCCAAGGTCAGCCGACACGCGCTGGCCCTCCTCGCTCAGTGCCCAGGCCACAAACTGGCGCAGTTCACCACCCGGCTCGGACAAAGCGACCAGGTTGATCGCCCGAATCACCGGATACGCGCCCGTGGCCACGCCCGAGAAGGTCGGAAGCACGCCATCCAGGGGGACCATTTTGACGCGCGGAACCAGCGTCCCGGTCAGGCGCGAGCTGGGCGCGTACGAAATGGACAGGGGCTGGGCCGCCACCGTGTTCAGCGCGACATCGAGCGAGGCCAGGACCAACGCATTCGAGGACAAGCGTGTGCCGGCCATCACCGACCGGTCAAAAGCAAGCCGGCCGCTATCACCCTCTTCGCGAACTCCCAGCAGGATGTCGCCCAGTGAAGTGATACCTACATCGCTCCAGCGGCTGCGCGCGCCGGAAAAGATATCGCGAGCCAGCGGGACGCCCAGACCCGTCAGTGGATTCTGAGGATGAACAATCACCGCGATACCTTCATAGGCCAGTTCGCGCGACCATGGCGGCGGCCGACCGGGAACGGCCTCGGGCTCGAGTCCGAGCAGAGCCAGGTCGGCCCTGCCCGCGCTCAGACCGGATACCGCAACGCTCGCATTGACGGACTCGACCGCAAACCCGGCATTCGGCCGGTATACCGAATAGGCGTCCGTCAGCGCGCGCGCCAGCGGCGCCAGCGAGGCGTCAACGATCAGGCGCAGGCGAAACGGGGTTGGCGTGATCCGGGGCGTCTCCGCCCGGCCGCAAGCGGCCAGGCCAATCGCCAGGGCAAGCCCGGCCCGAGCCGCCCAGCCGGGCCAGGCGCGCGGTGATGAAGCCTGCGGGTTGGACATAGGAGGCGAAGCCCGCTCAGGGCCGCGAGGCGCCGTCAATTGCCTGAAGCAGGAGCCAGGCAAGCTCCTCCGAGCGCGCCAGCGCGCCAGCGTCGAGGTTCGCCACGGTATCGGTCGGCTGATGCCAGTGCGGCGACACGCCATTCGCCGTAAAGGCGCCCAACGCGATTGCGCGCAGACCATGTTTGACCCCAATGCTGAGTTCGCCATAGGCGCCGGACAGGGTTCGGGTTCGGCCACCCAGTTCGGGATGGGCCGCCAGAACCGACTCGGCCAGAGCTACGAGGGCCGGATCGCTGGCCGCCGGAGTCAAGAAGCGCTCGCCGACGATCACACACGGGTCACAGCCCGCCCCAGCCACCTGGTCGATGGTCAGGTGCATCCGGTCAGCCCGCTCGGCTTTGAGTTTGGCGAGCAGCGCGTCCGCGCCATACCCGCCCACCTCCTCGCTGCCGGTGAAGGCGACGATGACTTCGGTCGCCTCGAGCGGCGCGGCCTGCAAGCGTTCGGCCAGGGTGAGCGCCACTGCGACGCCTGACGCGTTGTCGTTCGCGCCGGGGTTGTATGGCGATCGATCCGCCTGCAACATCAGGACAAAGACAAACAGAACGAAGGCAGCCGGGATGAGCGCGATCACCCGCAACGCCATCGCGAACTCGCCGAACTGGCCAAAGCCTGTCCCAGGCCGAACTCCAATCGGGGCGAAGATGCCGGCAAGGCACAGGACCGCGAGAACGCCCATGCTCGATACCCCAAGCGGAGTCAGCAAACCGAAGACCCTCATCCAACCGGGCGAACTGAAAATAAGCGGCGTCCGATGCGTGTCGTAGTGGGCGGTGATGACGATCGATTGGCGGGCTTCGCCGCGCGGCGCCAGGCGCGCAAATACATTCTGGCTATCTTCAATCGGCAGCATCCAGCGCAGCAGGTTGGGCCGGAACCTCATCTCCTGAACCAACGAGACAAACGCGAGCCCGGCCAGGAGGAAACCGGCAACCGCGCCGACCGGCTGCGGTTGCCAGAATAGAACAACGGACAGAAGCGCTACGCCGGTCGCAAGCGCGAACGGGTGGTAGGCCGACAGCGCGCTCTGAAAACTCTGCCGCTCGGGTTCCAGACTGAGCGCGCGCAGTCGTTCGGTCAGATACTCGGCGGCCTTTCGCTCCGCCTCCTGTGCGCTGCCGCGGGGTCCAATCTCCTCCGCAAGCGCGCGGACAATGTCAAAAGTGGCCATGTCGTGCGGATTCTACCGGACGCGCGGACAGCAGACCGCGGTCGCTCACCGCGCCATCACTGGAAGGTAGTAGCGCCGGGCCGGGCAGACCGCCGCATCCGGCGCCCGCGCAATCACCTGGCGGGTCAGCACCTCGGGCGGCGTCCAGCGCCCGGCAAGCAGCGTCCCCCAGTTGGTCGGCCCGCGCACGGCGTCGGTGACGATGAAGTTGGCCTCGACCGCCAGAAAATCGGCATATTCGCCGGTCACCTGCTGATACAGGACCGCCACGGTGATGACACTCGCGCACGGCGCGATCGGGTAGA
>JBKJQK010000554.1:0-8864 GCA_046594095.1 Anaerolineae bacterium
AGCCGCAAAACTGCGGTTGATTGCCGACGATGTAGACGGTCGAAGACACCGGAGTTCCAGCGGGGACGACCACGATGAACGTGACCGTCACAAATTGTGGGGCGGGTGTGGTGGTCACTTCATTGCTGTCTACGGAGGCGTTCAAGGCCGCGTCGGCGGCCTTCACGACGTAGGCGTAGGTTGTCCCGTTTGTCACGGCCGTGGCGGAGTAGACCGTGCCGGCGAGCGACGCGATGGACGCGCCGTAGGTCCCGCTGAGGGTTCGCCGATAGAGCCAATACTGGGCGGCGTCCGCGATCGGCGTCCAGCTCAGCCGCACCCGGGATGAGGACACGCCCGTGACGGTGAGAACCGGCGCGTCGGGCGGGGTCGTGTCGGCCCCGCCCAAAAGGATGAGTTTGCCGGGATTGGCCGTGCCCGGTCCGTCCTGCCCGCCATACGTCCAGTTCAGGCTCAGGTCCGTCGAGTAGCGCGCCAGCAGGTCGAAGGTCCCGGTAATGGCCGGCAGGAGCGTTGTCACGTACTCGTAGTTGTCTCCGGGGTCGCTGTTATAGGCCATTCCAGTCCAGGTTGTCCAGCCGGCGGGAGGTGAGCCGACCGGACCGAAGCCAAGCTGCGCGATGACGCCGGAAGTCGGTCCACCGGCGTTGGTCAGGCCGGGCGCCCACACCTGTCCATAGATGTTCTCGGTCGGGGTGATGCCCAGGGTAGTCGTCACGATCTTGGGGGACTGGAGATTCGCCCACAGGATCGCGAAGGCCGGCACCGCGCTGGCCTCGTTCGACATCGGCCCTTCATTACCGGCCGCGTCGACGGACCGCACAACGTAGTAATAGCGCTTGCCGTTGGTCAGGGTCGTGTCGGAGAGCATGGTTGAGGCCGTCACCGTGAAGAAGGTGTATCCGCCGCCGATCACCGCGCTGCGGTACAGGTTGTAGGCGGCCGCGTCGCCGACCGCGGTGAAGGACAGGATTGCGCCACCGCTGACCGGCGCCGCCGCCAGCGCCGGGGGAGCATCCGGACCGGTATGGTCTTGTCCGGGAACGGACACCCACATGGCGCCGGACATAGGCCCGAGCGTCATCTCAATCCGGGCATCCGTGGCGGTCACGAACGCGCTCGGATCGAGGGCATTCTGGAGAACCAGGCTATTGGGAATGCGCCTCGTGGGTGTCAGGACCAGGGTGCGGGTTACCGCATCCCGGTTGATGGCGACCATGGCCGTGTCGGTGATCGAGCGCAGCATCATCACCATCGTCCGCTCCGTGTCGTTGAGATAGGGGAAGGTCAGCGCGCCCGCGCTGAATAATTCCCGGCTTGCCCGCGCGGCGATGATGGACTTGTAATAGCTGCACATCGCGAGATCGCCGCCGGCCCCAAATGCAGTCGGCGTTGCCGGCAGACTGACCCGATCCGCCTGCGGGCCGGAAGCGCCGCGCACAATGAGCGGCAGATACACGACCGAGAAGCTCTGATCGGTCCACGGGAAGGTCCGCCGATCGTCGGGATCGTCCTCGCCGGTCAGGCCCACTTCGTCGCCGTAGTAGATCGTCGGCACGCCGGGGACGCCCATCTGGGTCAGGGCCGCGAGCTGGAGCAGCCGCTTGCCCGCAGCGACGTTGGCGGAGTTGAACTCCTTATCGGCCCGGGTGTTGGTGGCGCCGGGGGTCAGGTTTCACAGAATCCGCATCGTGTCGTGGCTGACCATCAGGTTCATCAGGGAGAAATACACCGCATCGGGGTAGTCCTCGCGGACCGAGTTCAACTTGCGGGCAAACATCGACGGGGCCTGATCGGTCGCGCCGTCGTCCGGGAAGCCCTTGCCGTCGACCCTGCCGTAGAAGCCCAGGATGGCATTCCGGAAGCGGTAGTTCATCCCGGTGTCGGCCTGATCGCCATGAATCTTGGGCAGCATCTCGTCCCGCTTCCACAACTCGCCGATGACCGGCGCGTCGGCCTTCGCGGCTTTGACCGTCTGGCGGAAGCCCTGCCAGAAGTCGGCCGGGAAAGAGCCGTCGCTCATCACATCCAGGCGCCAGCCGGCCGCGCCTTCGTTCAGCTAATACGAAGCAACGTTCGTTGTGCCTGTGTAAATCAGCTCTCGGACCTGGGCGTTGTACTTGTCCAGGACCGGGATGCTGTCAAAGCCAAACCAGCCCGCGTAGTTGGCGCTGAGCGCGCCGGCCGTGCCCGCGCGCGCGCCCGTGCCGGCCGCCACGTTCGAGAAGGAGAACCAGGACCGATAGGGCGACGCCACACTCTCGCACGCGCCGACCTCGGGATACTGGCTATATCGGTCAAAATACTTGCTGTCGGACGAGGCGTGGTTGAACACGCCGTCGAGGACGATCTTCATCTCGCGCGCGTTCGCGGCGGCTACCAGATCGTCCCAGTCCTGCTTCGTCCCGAAATAGGGATCGATCTTGAAGTAGTCCTGTGTGTCGTAGGCGTGATTCGAGCCCGCGTCAAAGATCGGGTTGAGATACAGGATCGTGACGCCCAGGTCCTGAAGGTAACCCAGTTTGTCCTTGATGCCTTTCAGGTCGCCGCCCATGTAGTCGCGCCCGCGCGGCGTTTCGGGCGGGGTGAGGCCCCAGGCCGGGATCGGCGGGAAGCGCCACGGGCAAGCCGTCGCTGCGTCGCTGAAGTTCCGGCAGTAGCCCTCGGGCAGCGTCGTCCAGGGCAGCTTGAGCGCGGGATCGTCGTAGCGCGGCTCGCCCGAGTGTGGGTCGTTGGGCAGGCTACCGTTTCGGAACCGATCCGGGAAGATCTGATACATCACGCCTTTTTGCAGCCACGCGACTGCCGCAAAAGCAGGTTCATGGACGACGATGGGGTAGCTGCGGTCAATCGCGTTGGGCGTGGCCGTGCCCCATCCGCCGTCAAAGAAGTTGTCGTCCGCGTAATGGGCGGTCGATGTCCCGTCGCTGACGATGAAGCGGTAGTAGACAACGCCGCGCTGGGCGGGCCGCACCTGGGTTTGCCAGTAATCGCAGGGAATCGCGCTCACTTCGGGCGGCGCGCACGATTCGCCGCTGGCCACCTTCGTCATTACTGCAAACGACTCGCTGCTGCTCGCCGTGCTGGACAGCCGGGCGGTCACGCCCGTCACAGCGTTGGCGTAGGTCCGAAAGCGAATTGTGACCGTCGTCCCGATCGTCACAGCCCCAAACGGCACGCGATACAGGCTGTCCTGCGAGTTGTGCCCGAGCCCGGCGTACTCGACGTCATTGTTTGGGCTGGGGATCAGGGTCGGCGAGCCTGGTTCGGTCGGGGCAGGCGCGTTGGCAGGTGAAATGGCCGGCGGGCGCCCCGGAGAACCGGCTCCGATGGAGGCTCCCGACGCCGGCGTGGCAGCGCTGACCATGCTCAGGGCGAGAAGAACAGCGGTCGTGAGGCAGCGCGCCTGGACGGACGTGGATGCGCTCAACATGGCGGACCTCCGATATCAGGACAAAGCTCATGCGGCAATCGGGCCATCTGCCGCGCTGAACTAGTTTACAACACGGGATTATACGCAGTGTTGCTGGCCGCGCACATGCATAATGCCCGGCGTGAGCGACGATCATTTTGAATCCCCTTTCACCAATCGCTATGGCAGCGACGCGATGCGCCGCATCTGGAGTGAGCGCCATAAGCGCTTGCTGTGGCGCCAGTTGTGGGCCGCCCTCGCCGAAGCCGAGGCCGAGCTCGGCCTCATCCGCCCGGACCAGGCCGCCGATGTGCGCGCCCACGCCGGGGATGTGACCGCCGCCTCGATTGCCCGGGCTCAGGAGATTGAGCGCGAGATTCGGCACGACCTCATGGCCGAGGTGCGCGCCTTTGCCGAGCAATGCCCGGTGGGCGGGGGGGTGATCCATCTCGGGGCCACCTCGATGGACATCGAGGACAACGCCGACGCCCTGCGCCTGCGCGAGTCACTGGATTTGATCCTGGCCGGGCTGCGGGGTCTGCTTGGCGCGCTGGCCGGGCAGGTGGATCGGCACGCTGATCGGGTCGTCATGGCTTTCACCCACTTGCAACCGGCCGAACCCACCACCCTCGGCTATCGCCTGGCCCAGACCCTGCAAGACCTGCTGATGGACCTGGACGCGTTGGAGGGTTGCCGGGCCGATGTGCGGGGCAAGGGTTTCAAGGGTGCGGTCGGCACCAGCGCGTCATATCACACCCTGCTGGACATCGGCGCGCCGGGTGTAGACAAGGACGCGATCGAAACCGGGGTCATGGGCGCGATCGGCCTCAGCGCCTTCCCCGTCACGACCCAGACCTATCCCCGCAAGCAGGACTGGCGGATTGTGAACGCGCTGGCCGGGCTGGCCGGGTCGCTCTACAAATTCGCCTTTGATTTGCGCATCCTGCAATCCCCCCCGATCGGCGAATTGGCCGAGCCGTTCGGCGAGCGTCAGGTGGGGTCGTCGGCCATGCCCTTCAAGCGCAATCCGATCAACGCCGAAAAAATCGACTCGCTGGCCCGCTATCTGGCGGCTCTTCCGCGGGTCTTGTGGGACAACGCCGCCCATTCGTTGCTCGAGCGCACCCTCGACGATTCGGCCAACCGGAGGATCACCCTGGCCGAGGCCTTCCTGGCCGCGGATGAAATCACCGCGGTGGCGGCCGGCATCATCGCCGGCCTGACCGTCAACGAGGCCCAGATTCGGCGCACCCTTCAGGCGTATGGGCCCTTTGCGGCGACCGAACCGTTGCTCATGGCGCTGGCCGCAAAGGGGGCGGACCGCCAGGAAATGCATGAGCGCCTGCGCGCGCATAGCCTTGCGGCGTGGCGCGCAGTCGCCGACGGCGGGCCAAACTCGCTGGCCGCCGATCTGGGGGCAGACCCGGTCTTTGCCCGCTATCTCGGCCCGGCGGAATTCGCCCGCTGGATGGATGCCTCGGCCTATGTCGGCGATGCGCCGCTCCGCGCGCGGGCGTTGGCCGCCGCCTGCCGCGCGCGCCTGTGCTAACATCTTTTCCGCCATGTCGACACCCCGAACCCGGACGGTCCCGGAAATCGTCGTCGGCCGCCTGCCAGTCTACCTTCGTGCGTTGGACGCGCTCGGCGCCACCGGCCAGGCGCTGACCTCATCGCGCGAGTTGGCCGCCCGCCTCGGGGTGAGTCCGGCCCAGTTGCGCAAGGACCTCTCGCACTTTGGCGAATTCGGCAAACAGGGCACCGGTTACGAAATTTCCGGTTTGCAGGCCCAATTGCGCGCCATTCTGAATGTCGACCGCGAGTGGCCTTTGGTTGTGATTGGCGCGGGCCACATCGGGAGCGCGATCGCCAACTACACGGGCTTTTCGCAGCGCGGATACCGGGTTATTGCGATCTTCGACGCCGACCCGGCCAAGGTTGGGGCCACCGTGGGCGCGTTCACCGTGCAGGCCATGTCCGAACTGGGGGATTGTGTAAGGCGGGCGGGCGCGCGCCACGCCATGCTGGCCGTCCCGGCCTTGGCCGCCCAGGCCGTCGCCGACGCGGCGGTTGCCGCGGGGATCACCGCCATCGTCAACTACGCCCCCATCAATTTGAGCGTGCGATCCGGGGTCCGGGTCGAGTACATCGATCCGGTCCTGCACCTGCAGCTGATGACGTATTTCTTGGGCTAACGGTCGACGAACTCAACCACGTCGTAGCCGGCCGCTTTCAGGACCCGCTCGATCACCGCTCGCGCGTTTCGATCGGCATCCGCCAGCACACCAGCCTGCAGCGCCGTTTCGCGCATGGCTTTCAAGGCCTGCTCGCGGGCCTGGCTTTCCAGATCTTTCGAGCTCGGCAACAGGATCAAGTTGGTCCGGTCATACACCCGGGTGTGGCACGGCTGGGCGCTGTCGTCGATGAGATAGGTGTCGAGCAGTTCGGCTTTCGGCAGGCGGACGGTGACCTTGCGCCCGTCGCCGCTGACGCGCACGTCCTCTTCGCGCAGTTTGCCGAGGTCGATGCCGGCCTTGACCCGGCCGCACGCGAGCAAGACAAGCCGCTCATACAGAATGTTGCCGACCCTGGCCTGCTGGGCTTCGGCAATGGTCGACAGCATTGTCGACGCGGTCGTCAAGTCCGCCAGGGCCTTGATCTGAATGATGGCGGGCGGGCGGACGACAACGGTGGCAGTGGCGGGCGCAAATGCGGTGCTGAACGCGCGCGAAGGGCTTGCCGCATCGATGGCCGTGCCGACCCCACGCACCGCGTTGCTGATGATCAGGGCTGCGGCCACTGCGCCAACGGCCAGAATTCCGGCGGATACGAGGCAGCCGGTCTGCGGCCCCGAGGTCGTCCTGGAAAGGAATGCGCGCCAGTCTGACATTGTGCTTGCGGCCGCCGGGGACGGCTTGCCGCTATGACGGAATTACGGGCGCGCTCGGAAACACGGGCGACGCGACCGCTTCTTCCCTGTAGATGCCTATTTTTCGGGCGTGCTCCTCAAGCCGCGCCGTTGTCGGTTCGACGAGCCGAGATCCGTCGGCGAATAGAATCGTCGGGATGCTCCGGAAGCCACTATTCAACTGCTTCACGAGTTCCGCGGATTGCGCGTCCTTGTCAACATCGATCCAGTCGTAGGCGATCTGATGCCGGTCGAGCCAGCCGCGAGCGCGGCGGGTGTCGCCGCACCACATGGCGCCAAAGAATCGAATGGTTGGGGTTTCGTTTTCGGACATAGTTGATCGGAATTTGCCCGCTGGAATACCGAACGGGAAAAAGATTATAGCGTGAGATATAATCAGCGGGCGAATTCGGCCGATCTCGGGGTGTGGCGCAGCCTGGTAGCGCACTTGCATGGGGTGCAAGGGGCCCCCGGTTCAAATCCGGGCACCCCGACTAAAGCAGCGAAGGGCGACATTGTCGCCCTTTTGCGTTTTTCGGATGACGTATACCGGCTGGCTGTCCCTCCTCGCGCTCGCGGCGGTCATTGTGTGTCTGACCGATGCTCGGGATTGGGGCGACCGCTCGGGCCGTCTGTGGCGTTTGCTGGCCGTGGCGGCTGGGGCGCTGATCCTGGGCCGGCTTGGCTTTCTCTTCTTGAACGCGTCTTATTTTGTAGAGCGCCCGGCGGCCGTCGTCGCCGCCTCCGGCTTCTCAGAGCAGGCCGCCTGGGTGGGAGGCTGGCTGGGCTGGCGCCTCACCGCCGGACATGCGGCGGGCGGGCGGCTCGTGCGTCCGGACCGGATTGCTGTGGCGGGTCTTCTCGTCGCGGCCGGCGCCTCACTTGGATGTGGGCAGGCCGCGTGCGCGTATGGTCGCGAGGTCTATCCAGGCGCTGGGCTTGGTTGGGCCCTTCGGGTGGACTGGCCGGATGCCTTTGGAATCGCAAACCCCCGCCTCCCGGCGCAACTCCTCCTGGCGGTCTGGCTGGGCGCGGGTGCGTTGGCGGGCCTCCTCGTTCAGCGATCGCGCCGCCAGGTTGACATAATGGCACTCGCGACGCTCTGGTTCGGCATTGGGGATACCGTTGACCAGGTGTTGCGGGCGGATGGGGCCCCGATGTGGGCCGGGGTGCGCGCATATCTGTGGCTAGACGGTATACTCATTCTTTCGGCTCTGGCGGCACTCGCGTTGCGCGCAAGGACACAGCCGACATCAACCTGAAACTGAGGCTTGGGGACGGCCTTAACAGGCGCGCCAAAACGACAACACCGTGAACCGTAACCTCAAGCTTGCCCTGGGCCAGATATACCCGAAGCTGGGAGACGTGGCAGCCAATCTGACCAAACATCTGGAGTGGATCGAGCAGGCGCGCGCGAATGGGGCCAACCTGATCGTGTTTCCCGAGCTGTCGCTGACCGGCTACTACCTGATGGATCTCGTCCATGACGCGGCGATCGAAGCCCGGTCCGGCGACCCGGTGTTCGACAGGCTCCTTGAGGCTTCCCAGGGCATCGACATCGTCGCGGGTTTTGTCGAGCGTGACGCGCGTCAGCGACTTTTCTTCTCCAGCGCCTATTTGTCTCGCGGCGCCGCATTGCGCGTTCATCGCAAGCTCTATCCGGTGACGTATGGCATGTTCGATGACGCGCGCTACGTCGGCGCGGGCGACACCGCGCGCGCCTTCGACACGCCCTCCGTCCGGGCCGGAATCATGATTTGCGAGGATGGCTGGCATATGTCGGTCCCGTATTTGCTTTGGCTGGATGGAGCGGATCTGTTGATCTGGACTAACGCCTCGCCGGGCCGCGGATTGGGCGAGCCCGGGCGGCTGAGCGCCGCGCGTGTTGTTGAGACAACCGGCTGCGCATACGCCAGCCTGCTGACGACCCCGGTGGTCTACGTCAATCGGGTGGGCTACGAAGATGGCAACAATTTCTGGGGCGGAAGCATGGTCTTCGACCCCGATGGCGAGGTGGTTGCCCGCGCCCCGGACTTTGAGGAGGCGCTGGTCTACGCCGAACTCGACTTGAACGATACGCGCCGGACGCGGGCCCGGCTGCCCCTGCTGCGGGACGAGCGGCGCGATCTCACCCTGCGCGAATTGCGCCGCATCACGGGCGAGCCGGACGCCTAGCCCATGCGCAAGAGCCGCCAACTGCTCCACCAGACGGACACGCTCAAGACCGAACTTCTCCACACCCCGGTCAACCGGCTTGGGCTGAAGATCAAGGGCACCATCTTCGAGCAGGCCATTCCAACGGTCATGGCCGAGATTCGTGGCAAGGGCATCTCCCGTCTCGAGCCCGTCTTCTACTTGTCCAACGGCTATGGATGCATTGCCGGTTCGCCCATCGTCGCGCTGGGATTCTATGACTGCAACCCGCTCCTCAAGGAGGTGAATCGCGAGCTGCGCGGCTGGCACTACACCGACCCGGACGTGTACAACCTGTTGCGGCATGAGGCCGGCCACGCCTTCTGCTATGCCTACAAGCTCTACCGCCAGCCC
>JBKJQK010000571.1:0-2553 GCA_046594095.1 Anaerolineae bacterium
GTTTCGCAACGATGACCTGGCTGCCCGAAAGATCTGCGAACTGGCCGGTGCCGACCGGTATCGGAGCGACATGGTCCTCGAGGGCGGCTCCATCCACGTCGACGGCGAAGGGACCTGTCTGACCACCGAGGAGTGCCTGCTCCACCCTAATCGAAACCCGCTTCTGACCAAACCTCAGATCGAGGCCAACCTGCGCGAGTATCTGGGCGTGACGAGCGTGATCTGGCTGCGCGAGGGCGTCTATATGGACGACGACACCAATGGGCACGTCGACCTGCTGGCCTGTTTTACGCAGCCGGGAGTGGTCGCTCTGCACTGGACGGACGATACGGGCGATCCGCAATACCGCCGCTCGCGCGATGCCTTTGAGCGCCTCAGCGCCGCCGTCGACGCGCGCGGGCGCAAGTTCGAGATCCACAAGATCCCGGCCCCGGGCGTCCAGACGATCAGCCAGGCCGAGTTCGACGGGCTGCGCCGCGAAGGCGGCGGCTACGGCGAAGAGCGCGCACCGGGACGGCGGATGGCTGCCTCGTACATCAACTTCTACATCTGTAACGGCGGGATCGTCATTCCGGGCTTCGGCGACCCGGCTGATACGCCCGCCCGGGATGCCATCCAGGCGCTCTTCCCGGATCGCCGGGTCGTTCAGCTACCCTCGCGCGAGATTCTGCTCGGCGGGGGAAACATCCACTGCATCACCCAGCAACAGCCGGGCGGCGCAACAGGAACCACACCGCCGCAAGGGTCGTCAGACCGCTGACGGTTGCGCCCCAGATCAGGTCCACCACAGTGATGGCAATCGGCCAGCCCTGCAGGGTCGCAAGGTTGGTCAGGTCGTAGGTGGCATAGCAGATCAGGCCGAAAAACGCGCCACGCAGCACGGCCGTCCCGAGCTTGCCCTCCTTGACGCCGGGGAGCACAACGAACACAACCATCCCAACCACATAGAGCAGATAGAAGACGATCGCCGCTGCCCAGATCGGATTCTTGGTCATGATGAAGCCAATTTGCGACTGATAAAAGGTCTGGGCCACCAGGCCCAGCCACAGCCCATCAAGGACGAGAAACGGAACAAGCGTGGCAAGATAGGCGACACCAAAACCACGGTTCATAAACGCTCCCTTCGCGCCCGAATGGCGCGACCGGTCCCCCATCCGAGGAGGGCCAATACGGTAACGGCGAACACCACCAGGCCGGCGTAAAGATCGTCCGGCCGAAACGATAACTCGATCGTGCTTGCCCCGGAAGGGATGGGCACCCCGATCAACGCAGTATCGACCCGCACCACGGGCGTGGCAACCCCGTTGACGATCGCCTTCCAGTTTCGCTGATACGCCTCGCTGACAACGAGCAACGTCGGGGAATCGGTCGTGGCCCGAACTTTGTAGTAGCCGCGCGCCGCGCCCTCCACCGCCGCCGCCCCGCGCGCGCCAGGCGTTGCGCTGAGCGGCTCGCTGACGACGGCCTCGCCAAACGGATCAAAATCATGGGCTTGAAGCCGTTCGAGCACTTGCTCCGGGCCGGCGAGGATGCTCACCCGCGGAGCCACCCAGGCCCGCATGTCGGCCCTGGGTTCCCAGTCCAGCGCAAAGAGCCGCACATCGCCGCCATCGTATTTCTCGGTGGTCAGCAAGCGATCTGGAATCTTGACTCCGCGCTCGGTTGTGACCGAGCCCCGCCAGGTCACGGTATAGCGGACATTCAGCAACCTGGCGATGACTTCCTCGGGCGCGCGCTTGAGAAAGGTAGCGAAGTCGCGGTATACGATCGGCGACCCGCCGCCGATCTCGCTCATGCCGCTGACGCAAGCGCCATTCAGCGGCAGGCCAAAATGATTGTTGATCCGGCTGAGCCGCGGATCGTAGGGAGCGTCCGGGCCCAGAGCGGGCCCCAGTACGGGCATGGGCTCAAAGACTGGCGCGGGGGGTTGGACGGCCTCCGGATTATTCCGGTTCGCGGTCACGAGTTCGAAGACCAGCAAACCCACCAGCAGGATGCCCAATACCGTCGCCGGAACGGTCACGGCAGCCCGCCAGCGCCACAGCGCCGCGGCGCCCGCGAGACTCAGCGCAAGCATGGCAACCACTTCGACGACAAGCCCCGCATCTTTGATTCCCGGGGTGAGGCGGGTGTAAACATCGGCCGCGACCAGGGCCGCAAATGCCCCAAGCGCGAGCCCGGTCAGCAGGCGCGCAACGCCCTTGACCCAGACATGCCGGCGGGCGCCAAGCGCCCCAAGCCAGGCATCCAGCCCGTAGCCGGACAGGATTGACATCGCCAGCGCAATCACAACCGCGTGACGCTCCTGCTGGCGAAACTGGGTGTAGCCCGGCAGCGTTAGATAGGCCGCCTCAAATCCGGCGGCATGATCGCCAAAACTGAGCAGAAGCGCGGCGATGGCCAGAAACACCCACAGGCGCGCATCGCGCCAGCGCCAGCGCAATGCCACCGCCGACATGACGATGGCGGTGACGCCCACATACAGCGGCCACCATACCGCGGTGATGCGCGGCAGGACGAACGTGGCGAGATCGGCCAGCGGAAATCCAGCGC
>JBKJQK010000098.1:0-3577 GCA_046594095.1 Anaerolineae bacterium
TAGTTGCGATAAGCCACGATTTCGCGGGTGGAGCCGCCCCCAAAATGTCCGCGCACCAGCCGCCCGCGGACGCACAGGTATTCAACGCCTGGCCAGAAGGCGCCCGGATAGGCTTCATTCAGCCAGGCCGCCTGGCGCATGCCGGCCTGGGTCGACGCGGCGCTCCCGCGCAGCGGGCTGCCGAGCATAATCAGTCGCGACACGCGGTCATGGCCGTGGAAGGGCACGTGGTGGCTCCGGATCGCCCTGTCGGCCAGGTAACCCCGGCCGATGATGCCGCCGGCGCTGTGGCCGACCAGCGCGACGCGGCTCGCCCCGGTTTGATCGAGCGCGTGCAGCACCGCCCGGTGAGTGCGGTCGACCAGGAGTTTGTAGTCGGAGATGCCGCCAACAAGCCAGGACGTCCGGCTGGCGTGGGTGATGAATACGCGCCGTCCAGCGATACCCGCAAGATGCCGGGCAAGTTCCTGATAGTCGCGCCAGTCGGAGCCGAACCCTCCGATGATGACGATCGGATCGCGTTCCATCGGGGCATTATCGCCTCCCGCTTTCTCCTCTTCTCCGTTTCTTCTACCGATCGCGGGCGCTCAATTGAAGAAGGGGAGAAGGAGAGACAGGAACCTGCCGTCGATCAGCCGATCCGATCCGCGCCGACGAAGGCCCTGAGCGGCTCGGGGATCAGCACACTCCCATCCGCCTGTTGGTAGTTCTCGAGAATCGCGATCATCGTCCTGGGCAATGCCAGACCCGATCCGTTGAGCGTCGTGACGAGCTCCGCTTTGGCGCCTCGCTCCCGGCGGAACTTGACATTTGCCCGGCGGGCCTGGAAGTCGCCGACATTGCTGATCGAGCTCACTTCGAGCCACTCGCCGCATCCGGGCGCCCAGACTTCGAGATCGTAGGTCATCCGGGCGCAGAAGCCCGTGTCGCCCGTGGCGAGCAGCTTCACCCGATAGGTGAGACCGAGGGCCTTCAACGTCTCCTCGGCAGCCGCCAGCATTTTGAGGTGCTCAGCCTCTGCTTGCTCGGGCGCGCAGAACACATACATCTCGACTTTGTCGAACTGATGTCCGCGTTTGATTCCGCGGGTGTCCTTGCCCGCGCTCATCTTCTCGCGCCGGAAACACGGTGTATATGCGCAATAACGCAGGGGCAGGTCCGCGCCCTCCAGGATCTCGCCGCCATGCAGGTTCGTGATCGGCACTTCGGCCGTTGGCACCAGCCAGTAGTCTTCTTCGGCGTCGTGGTACAGGTTGTCCCGGAACTTGGGGAGTTGGCCCGAAGCGAACAGCGTCTGCTCCTTGACCATGAACGGGAGATACACCTCGTGGTAGCCCTGCCTTTGGCGCATGTCCAACATGAAGGCGATTAATGCCCGCTGAAGGCGCGCCCCCATCCCGTACAGCACATAGAAGCGGCTCCCGCTCAGCCTGACCCCCCGTTCAAAGTCAATGATGCCCAGGGCGGGCCCCAACTCCCAATGCTCGCGCGGTTTGAAGTCGAACGTCCGTGGCGTGCCCTCGATCCGGGTGACCACGTTCGAATCCTCATCGGGCCCGACCGGCGCGCGCGGATCGACCAGGTTGGGCAGGGTCGCGGTCAGGCCGTCCAATTCGGCCTCGATCCGGGCCAGTTCGGCCTCATACTGGCTGATCCGGTCGCCGACCTCGCGCATTTCGGCCTTCTTCGACTCGCGCGCGGCCGCATCCGGCATCCGGCCGATGTCCTTGCTGACCGAGTTTCGGAGCGCGCGCAGGGCCTCGTTCTCCTTGAGAATCTCGCGCCGCTGCGTGTCAAGCGCGAGAATCGAATCGAGGCGTTCGACCCGGTCGTTGCGGTCGCGCAAGGCCTGGCGTACCACTTCGGGCTGGGTGCGGATCAAATTGATGTCCAACATGCTTGTGCCTCCCGGAAAACAGAAATGCGCCCTCCATCCGTGCCAGGACGAAGGGCGCTCGTGGTGCCACCTGACTTTGCGCGCGCCTGCATGCCGCGCGCCTCAATTAGGTCTGATATCGGGGACTCCGCCGCGCTCATCGCGCGGTGCTCGGCGAGTGGAAGCGGCCGCCCGCGACACCGCTGTCTTGCACCCCCGACAACTCTCTGGCGCGTCGCGGACGCGCATCTCGCGTCGTCGCATTCGAACTCCGAGGAATTATGCCATACGCGCCGCGGCGATCAAGGCGTCATCGTCGAGAATCGTTCGCACGTCGAGTGTGACTGTGTCGTCGACGATGCGGGTGATGATCGGAACCGGCGCGCGGCGCAATCTCCGCCCCAGGGCCTCGGCCGGGCTTCCGGCCAGGGCGATCAAGCGGGTGGGGAGGGTCTCGCCGGGCAGGCTCCCGCCGCCGACGGTGGATGCTCCATCGACAAGCGTTGCGGTCAAGCCGTTTGCGGCCAGCCACGGCCCAAGCGCCGCGCGGATGCGTCCTGCCCGCGCGTTGATCTCATCTGGCCGAAGAGCCAGCATGCGCAGGACGGGAACCTCGCGAAGGGCTTCGCCCCGCGCATAGTGCAGAAGCGTCGCCCCGAGCGCGGCCAGAGTGTATTTGTCGGCCCGCATCGCCCGCTGCAGCGGATGCCGCCGGCAGCGCTCAATCGCCTCGCGCTTGCCCAACATGATGCCCGCCTGCGGGCCGCCCAGGAGTTTGTCGCCACTAAAGGCGACGACGTCCACGCCCGCCTGGATACTGTCCTGCGGCATGGGTTCGCGGGCCAGGCCGAAAACGCGGGTGTCAATGAGCGCGCCGCTCCCAAGGTCGTCGAGCGCATAGGTGTAGTTGTTCCTCGCGCGCGCTGTGGCGACCAAATCCTTGAGCGCGACGTCCTCGGTGAAGCCGACCAGCCGGAAGTTGGATGGATGGGCGCGCAGCACCGCAATCGCATCGTTGGCCGGATCGGCGAGGGCGGCCGCGTAATCGGCCTGGCGGACTTTGTTCGTGGTGCCAACCTCGACCAGCCGGGCGCCGCTCTGGCGCAGCACGTCGGGGACGCGAAACCCGCCGCCAATCTCGATCAACTGGCCGCGCGAAATGACGACCCCACGCGCAAAGGCGAGCGCGGCCAGCATAAGGGTTGTCGCGGCCGCGCAATTGTTGACGACCAGCGCGCTCTCGGCGCCGGTGAGGGTTAGCAGCAAGCGCTCGGTTCCGCCGCCGCGCGGTCCGCGCGCGCCTGCCTCAACGTCATACTCGAGGGCCGTGTAGTCATGGCCGGCCTGGACCATGGCCTCCTGAGCCGACCGGCTCAAGGGCGCCCGCCCGAGATTGGTGTGGATGACAACCCCGGTGGCGTTCAAGACGGGTCCGGAAAATACTGCCGACGAAAGGACTGCCAACGCGTCGCGAGCGCCCGCAACGATCGTTTCGGCCCGCGGCGTCGGGCCGCCCGCCTTCACCGAGCTGCGGGCCGCTTCAAGCGCTTCGCGCAGGGCCTGTGTCGCGCGGTCGTGACCCTCCGCGGTCACCAAATCAGCGGCCTGCTCCAAGAGCTGATGGACGCTGGGAAGAGCCCGCATCCCATCCGTGTTCATCGCGCGATTATAGACATGCCCGGAAGTCACCGGCGCGCCCGC
>JBKJQK010000190.1:0-4493 GCA_046594095.1 Anaerolineae bacterium
ACCGGGATAACCGCGACGTCCTTCGCGCCTTCCATGATCGCGAAGTCGATGGATTTTCGCGGCGCGGCCTCCCACGCCTCGGCCAGAGTCTCGTCATAGGCCGGCAGGCCAAATGCCGCGGCAGCCCGTCCAATACCATCCGCCATCACAGGCTGCTGGCGGATGAACTCCTCCCACCCGACCGCCCCGCGCAAAACGAATATCCCTGCGTTCCATGAATGCAGGCCGCCAGCGAGATACGCCCGGGCGATGTCGGCTGAGGGCTTCTCGGCGAAGCGATTCGCCCGGTATACCTTGAGCCCGTCGGCGCGCGGCGGCAGTCCGGAGATTTCCGGGCCTCGCTCAATGTAACCAAAACCAGTCGAGGCCGAGGTCGGGTCGATGCCCAACGTTACGATAAATCCCATTTGAGCGACGTCGCGGGCAAGCAACAGGGCGCTCAGAAAACCCTCAACGTCGCCGATGTGGTGATCCGCCGACAGGATCGCGATGGTCGCGTCCGGATCGATCTGAAGAATTCGGGCGATCCCCAGCGCGGCGGCCGGACCGCTGTCCTTTGCGCTCGGCTCGATCACAAAATTCTGGGGGGGCAACCCAGGCTTTTGCATCTGAAACAATGTGGCCATCTGAGCGTTGGTCACCACATGGACGCGCTCGATCGGGATGATCCGAGCCAGGCGCTCCACGGTGACCTGGAACATCGTGCGGTCCCCAAGAAGCGGGAGGGCCTGCTTGGGCATTTCTCTGCGGCTGAGCGGCCACAACCGGGTGCCGCTTCCGCCGGCCATGATCAACGCGTGAAACATCCTGCACCTCAATATCCGCGCACATAGCTGGCGCCGTCCGCGGAGCGGGCCAGTCCCTTGAGCTCAAGCATCGCGAGCGCGCCGGCGACGGCTGAAGCGCCAAGATTCGTCCGGCGCACCACGTCGTCGATGGCGATCGGCTCGCGAGTCAGAGCCTCAAACACGGCCCGCTCAGTATCGTCGTCTGGCAACGCCATCTGGGCCTCAGCCTTTCGGGTGACCATCTCCAGGTTCAATTCCTCCAGAATATCCGCCGCGCAGGTCACGAGCTTGGCCCCATCCTGAATCAGCTTGTTTGTTCCGCGGCTGGTCTTGCTGTAAATGTTCCCGGGCACGGCGAAGACGTCCCGGCCTTGCTCGGCCGCATACGACGTCGTGATCAGGGCGCCGCTCTTCTCATCCGCCTCCACGACCACAATTCCCAGACTTAGCCCGCTTATGATCCGGTTGCGGGGCGGGAAATTTATGGCGTCCGGCTGCGTGCCAAGCGGATACTCGCTGATGACTGCGCCATTTTCGGATATTTGCTGCGCCATTCGGCGGTGCTCGGGAGGATAGATCACGTCGACGCCGGAACCCAGGACGGCGATCGTTCGCCCGCCCGCTTTCAGGGCAGACTGGTGGGCGGCCCCATCAACTCCGCGGGCAAGGCCGCTGATGATCGTCAGCCGGTTTGCGGCGAGATCGCGGGACAGGGTCTCGGCAACTTCGCGCCCGTATGCGCTCACATTGCGGGTGCCCACAATGGCGATTCCCCATCGATCCGCCTCGGTCAGGGCGCCCCGAACGAACAGAACTGAGGGCGCGTCCGGAGCCTGGCGCAGCAGCGCGGGATAGGCAGGGTCGTCCCATCCAATTGCGCTGGCGCCGCTCTTGCCCAGGGCCTCGAGCTCGGCCTCGGGGCTCGTCAGGGCGCGCGCCGCGGTCAGCGCGGCGGTGGATTTTGTGTCCAGGCCGGCCGAGATGAGGTCAAATTCGGTTGCGTTCCAGGCCAGGCTGAGATCGCCAAAGCGCTTCTTGAGCAGGCGCACCCGGGCGGGTCCAATTCCTTTGACCCGCGCAAACGCGAGGTAGTACTGGAGCGAATCGGTCACAGGCCTTCAGGCACCGCCACTCGAATCAGGCCGGCCTCGAGATCAATTGCCTTGATCACGCTCTCAATCGCGGGCAATAGGCGCTCGCCAGCCGGCCCTTGAATGACGTAGACGTCGTTCGCCCCGGTTGCAAGAACGTCCACGAGCTCGCCAATGGCTCCGCCGGCCTCATCAACCACCTGGAGCCCGATCAGGTCGTGGGCGTAGTATTCGTCGTCGCTGAGCTCGGGGAGATCGGCCTCGAACGCAAAAATGCGCGCGCCACGAAGGGCTTCCGAATCGTTACGGGTTGCGACGCCACGGATCAGGACCAGCGCGGCGGACTGATGCAACCGGCATTTGACGACCGGGGCGGCAAAACCCAGTATCGAGTCGATGCGTTCGGCGCTCCGCGCATCCTCGCCCGCGGGCGAAACGAAGATGCGCTTGACCGTCGCGAGCGCCTCAAGAAAATCAGGGGCACCCTCGATCTTGATTTCACCGCGAATGCCGTGACCGCGAGTCACGCGCCCGATCTCGATGAGCAGCGGCACTCCCGGCATCAGAGGATTTCGAGGACCGCCCGACGCCCGCCGTTTTTCTCGGCGGCCGCCCGGACGAGAGTGCGCATGGCGTTCGCCACTTTCCCATCTTTGCCGATGACGCGGCCAGTCTCGCCCTCGCCCACGCGAAGCTCAAAGACAGTCTGCCGTCCGTCGCGGATTTCCGCGACGGCGACGGCATCCTGATCATCGACCAGGCCTCGCGCCAGGTACTCGATGAGCTCTTTCATTCGGCCTTCTTGGGCTTTGGCTTTGTGACGCGGCCGATATTGGTCTTCGGGTTCGGCACAGGTGTCGCGGCAACCTGCTTGGCGGCCTCATCAAGCAGCACGGCGGATTCCTCGCCCTTCATCAGGCGGGTGTAGCGGTCCATCGTGCCAGTCTTCTTGAACAGCTGCTGTACCGAGTCGCTGGCCTGGGCCCCCACCTTCATCCAATACAATGCCCGGTCCTCCTGGAGCACCACCGTCTCGGGCTGGGTGCGCGGGTTGTACTGGCCAATGATTTCGATGAAAGCGCCATCGCGGGGCGATTCCTTGTCGGCGACAACGATGCGATAGATCGGCTGTTTTTTGGCGCCCATGCGGCGCAGGCGAATTCGGACCATGTTTTGTTCTCCTGTACGTGTTGCGCAGCCCACTCGGGCTACGATCGTCTCATCATGTTGCGCAGGCGCGGATTGCTCTGAATCTGCTTCATCATCGTCTGCGCCTGCTTGAACTGCCGGAGCAGCTCGTTGACATCCTGTACTTCGGTACCGCTGCCCTTCGCGACGCGCCGTTTTCGCGAGGCGTTGAGCAGATTTGGATCGCGGCGTTCCACGCGGGTCATCGAGTTGATGATCGCCTCAGTTCGCTTCATCTGCCCCTCGGTCATTTCGGGGGTGACTTCCTTGCTCATCTGGCTGAAGCCCGGAATCATCTTGAGCAGATCGCCAATCGGACCCATTTTCTTGATCTGCCGGATTTGCCCGAGGAAATCCTCCAGGTCGAATTTTGCGCTGAGCATGCGCTCGGCGGCTTTGGTGGCTTCCTTCTCGTCGAACTCAACCTGAGCCTTCTCGATCAAGGTCATGACATCGCCCATGCCCAGGATGCGCGACGCAAGCCTGTCTGGGTGGAAGACTTCAAAGGCATCGGGTTTTTCGCCCATCCCCATGAACTTGATGGGCACCCCTGTGACGGCCCGCATCGAGATCGCGGCGCCTCCGCGGGCGTCGCCATCGACTTTCGTCAGGATAAGGCCGGTCAGACCCACCCGCTTGTTAAACGCATCAGCGATGTTTACGGCTTCCTGGCCGGTCATGGCGTCGGCGACCAACAGAGTCTCGCAGGGATTTGTGCGGCGCTTGACGTCCTCGATCTCCGCCATCATCTTCTCGTCAATCTGCAAGCGGCCGGCCGTATCGAGGATGACGACATCAAACGCGCCTTCGATGGCGCGCCGGATGGCGTTCTGGCAGATCAACGGCGGCGGAAGCGTCGAGCCCTCGGAATGGACGGTAATCGAGAGCTGCTTGCCTAATTGCTCGAGCTGAGTGATAGCCGCCGGCCGGTATGTGTCCGCGGCGACCAAGAGGGGCTTGCGGCCTGCTGCGCGCAGGCGGAGGGCCAGCTTCGCGGCGGTTGTGGTCTTGCCCGAACCCTGCAGACCTACCAGCATAACGACGCGCGGGGCTGGGCCGCCCAGATCAAGTTTGCCGCCCTCGCCAAGCGTAGTGAGCAACTCATCGTGAACGATCTTGACCACGGCCTGGCCTGGGGTAAGGCTCTTGTGAACTTCTGCCCCAATGGCGCGCACGCGAACCCGAGCAAGGAACTCCTTGACAACTTTGAAGTTGACGTCAGCTTCAAGCAGCGCAAGACGCACCTCGCGCAGCGCGACGTCCACATCCGCCTCGGATAGGACGCCCCGCCGCGCGAGGCGGTCAAAAACGGCTTGAAGTTTCTCGCTTAGGCCATCGAACATGCTGTAAGAAAAGGCTGAGGATTGTAACACGCCAGGCGCTTGCGCGCCGGCGCAGTCGCGTCCATAATCAACCCCTACTTTCC
>JBKJQK010000358.1:0-3877 GCA_046594095.1 Anaerolineae bacterium
CGAACGCTCCCGCAGTTTCAACGCGAGTCGGCGATGTTGCAGTCGCTGATGTTCTCCAACGCGGAAAGCATGGAACTGGACGGCCAGGGGCGCGCGCTGATCTCCGAGCGGTTGCTCAAGCATGCATCGATCTCCGGTCCGGTCCTCGTTGTAGGCGCGTACGACCATCTTGAGCTGTGGAATCCGGAGGCCTGGCAGAGCCGGAATGCCGAACTGGCCAGCCTGGCAAAACAAGAGGATGTCTGGTCCCGGCTTGGGATCTGATCCGGCCGGAGAATCGGAACTTGCCCTTTGCCAATCAACGCATGTCGCACATCTCGGTACTCTTCCGCGAGGTAATGGACTCGCTTCAACCGCGCAGAGGGGGCCGCTACCTCGACGTGACGGCGGGCGGGGGTGGCCACGCCGAAGGTCTTTTGGCCCGGAGCGGCCCGGATGGCCGGCTGCTCGCAACCGATGCTGATTCGGATGCCGTCGCTCGGGTGAGCGCTCGTCTGATTGGTTACGGCGAACGGGCCCAGGTAAAGATGGCCTGGATAGACGAGGCGGTGGGGTTGGCCCGCGCAGGTGGGATGACGCCGCTTGACGGGATCCTGGCCGATCTTGGGCTGAGCTCGTTTCAGCTCGAGGAAGCGCAACGGGGCTTTGCGTTCATGCGCGAAGGGCCGCTGGATATGCGCTATTCGGCTGGAGCTGGAAGTTCGGCGGCGGAGCTGGTGAACACAGTCGATGCAGTCCAGTTGGGGGCATGGCTGCGCGAGTTCGGGGAACTGACGAACGCCCGGCGGGTAGCGGAAGCCATCGTTGCGGCACGCCCGATCCGAACAACGACCCAGTTGCGGGACGTCGTCTCGTCACTTGCGCGGACCGATCGCCGCCAGCGGATTCACCCGGCCACGCTGGTCTTTCAGGCCCTAAGAATCGCAGTGAACGACGAACTGGGCAGGCTGAGGGCGTCTTTGCCGGCTTTGATCGGCGCGCTTGGTCAGGGCGGGCGAATGGCAGTCATCACCTTTCACTCGCTCGAGGACCGGATCGTCAAGAACGCCTTCCGGGATGCGGCGACTGCCCGGGTGCCCATTCCGGGATTCGGAGCGAGTCAGGTTGACCAGCCTGCGTCCGTGCGGTTGGTCAACCGCAAACCAATCGAACCGTCCGCAGAGGAGATTGAGGCAAATCCGCGCGCTCGAAGCGCGCAACTCAGAGTTGTCGAGAAGCTATGAAAGAGCGACTCCGCCGTTTATCCAGCCTTAGCCCCCGCCATTATGTGGCGTTGGGGGTCTTTTGCTTTCTCATTTGTCTGGGCCTGGCGATTGCCAACCTCGCGATGGCGGCTCGCACGGACGCGCTGAACAGCGAGCTCGAACGCCTGTATGACCGAAACACGAACCTCACTCAGGAAACGAACGAATTCTGGACCTCGATCGGCCGAGTGGCATCGATTGATGAAATGGAGCGACGGGCGCGGGCAGCGGGCCTGGGCCCCACCGACAAGGTTGAATTCCTTCAGGCCGCGCCCGCCACACCCGCGCCCACCATCACGCCCACGTTGACCCTCCGACAGCCATGACATCCACCAATCCGCGCTACTATGCGTCCACGCTTCGCCAACCGGTTCTCTCCGGGCGCCGGGTCGCCGTCGTCGGAATCATTATTGGGTTGGTTCTTTCCGTGGTCGCCGCCCGAGGACTCAATTTGCAGGTGCTTGAAACGACAGTTGCTGAACAAAAGGGCCGTAACCAGCAGACGCGCGCCGACGAAGTGCTCGCCCCGCGCGGTTTGATCAGCGACCGCACGGGCACGATCCTGGCCGTCAGCAATCTCGCCTACAACGTGCGAATCAATCCAACCCGAAATGCGAAAGGGCAGTCAATCGTCACCGACACGGCGACACTCGCGAGCGCATTTTCAGTCGCAATCGGCAAACCGGCCGAGACGATCCGCAAGGAGATGGATGCCATCCTCGCGTCCTGGGGTCCTTCCAGCACAGTGGCCGGCCGATCTACACTTCTGGCGGCCGGCCTCTCGCCGGCCGAAACCAAACGGCTTACGACGACCCTGGGGTTGGTCAAGCGCTGCTGTGTCAACCTGGAGACGGCCTGGGAACGCGAATACCCGCAGAACACGCTGGCCGGTGCCGTGCTCGGATACGTGAATCTGCAGCCGACCGGCTTGAGCGGAGTCGAGGGGTTCTACGACAACGTGTTGCGCGCGACGCCTGGGCGGCTCGTGGAGCGGGGCAACGACGTTATCTCGCTCGAACCTTCGCGGCCGGGGGCCGATCTCACCCTCACCATCGATGCCAATCTGCAGCGTTTCGTGGAGCGCCGCCTGTCCCAGGCGCTAAAGGAAAACGATTCCAACGGCGGCACGATCATCGTGATGGAAACGCGCACGGGGGCGATTTTGGCGATGGCTTCGATGCCAACCTACGACCCAAACAAGGCCCTCAGCGAGGCGGGGACGCGCCTGGCAGACCGGCGCTTCCGAAACCAGGCGGTCAGCGATGTTTACGATCCCGGCTCAACATGGAAGGCCGTGACCTGGGCGGCCGCCATCGACTCGGGGAAGGTCACGACCCGCACAGTTTTCCAAGACAATGGCGTGTATCGCACGGATGGCATACCGATATACAACTCGCAGAACGGCCGGTATGGCGCTGTCACGCTGCTCGAGATATTTCAGCACTCGATCAATACCGTGACCGGCCAAATGGCGCGGGAAGTCCTCGGCCCCGATCTGTTCTACGAATACATGCGCCGTTTCGGGCTGGGCGACGGCACCGGAATTGATCTGAGCGGTGACGAGAAGGGTCTCATGAACACAAATGCCAGCTCAATCTGGAGCCCGATCGTGCTCGTGACAAATTCGTATGGCCAGGGCGTATCCATGACGCCCATTCAGGTGATCGGGGCCGTGAATGCCGTGGCCAACGATGGCGCGTATATGCGGCCGCACGTGGTCGCAAAGTACGTCATGCCAGATGGCAAAGTCCAGGTCATCAATCCGCTCAAACGGATTCAGTCCATCAGCGCCGACGCATCACGCCAGACTCGGTTGGTCATGGCCGAGGCTACCCGGACCGCTACGCCCGGCGCGTTGATCAAGGGATATTCGGTGGCGGGGAAGACTGGCACCGCCGAGCAG
Organism: Anaerolineae bacterium; assembly: GCA_046594095.1. Taxonomy (GTDB): domain Bacteria; phylum Chloroflexota; class Anaerolineae; order J036; family Brachytrichaceae; genus Brachythrix. The sequence goes on from JBKJQK010000358.1 coordinate 3,148, forward strand.
AGGCCCAATGGCATCCCCGTGCCGCGCCCGATTCATACGTATGCGGGTTTCTTTCCCGCCACCCGGCCTGAGATCACGGTGTTGGTCAAACTGGACTACCCAAAGCTGCCATTTGCGAAGGAAACGGCGATTCCAGTATTTCACGATGTCGCTGAGCGCGCGGCTCAGATCTTTAACGTCGCGCCCGATATTGTCAAATAGGACCACGACCCTGGAGACGGTCTGATGCTCAGTCTTTCACACATCCTCGAAGGCATTGGCGGCCCGGGCAACAGCCCGTTTGGGTCGATCCCGGTCCGGAGCGCCGTGGTTGACTCGCGGCTGTCCGGTCCGGGCGATGTGTTTGTCGCGATCAGAGGCGACCGCCAGGACGGGCACGCCTACGTTGGCGCCGCATTCGCCCGGGGCGCGCTGGCTGCCCTGGTCGAGCGTGACGTTGACGAGCCCGGCGCCACCCACATCGACGCCCGCCGCGGGGCCGTGGCGGCGCCAGTCGGCCAGCCGCCCTTTGTCATTCACGTCGAAAACACGGTGGCCGCGCTCCAGCGGGCTGGCGCCTGGTGGCGGGCAAAGCTATCGCCCCGAGTCGTCGGGGTAACGGGTAGCATTGGCAAATCGACCTCCAAGGAGTTGATCGCCCAGGTGCTCAGCGCGCGATACCGGACCCTCAAGAGCGAAGGCAACCAGAACAATGAGCTTGGAATTCCGATGACGTTGCTCCGGTTGCGGC
>JBKJQK010000574.1:0-6115 GCA_046594095.1 Anaerolineae bacterium
GACGCGATGATGGAAGCCGCCGACGCCGGGCTCAAGTTCATCGTGTGCATCACTGAGGGCGTGCCCGTTCTGGACATGATCAAGGTCCGGGCTTATCTCGATACCAAGGGCGCCACCCTGCTCGGACCAAACTGCCCCGGTCTAATCAGTCCCGGCCAGGCCAAGATCGGCATCATCCCGGCTAACATCTGCCGGCCCGGCTCGATCGGCATCGTCTCCCGCAGCGGAACGCTCACCTATGAGGCCATCGCCGCCCTCACCCAGGCCGGCTTCGGGCAGAGCACCGTCGTTGGCATCGGCGGCGACCCGGTGCGCGGTCTGGATTTCCTGCAGGTCATCCAGAAGTTCAATGACGACCCCGAGACCGAAGCCATCATCATGATCGGCGAGATCGGCGGCACCGACGAAGAGAAGGCCGCGGCCTGGGTCAAGGACAACGTCAAGAAGCCGATGGTCGGCTTCATTGCCGGGCGCGCCGCGCCCGAGGGCAAGCGGATGGGCCATGCCGGCGCCATCATCGAGGGCGGGATGGGCACCGCCGCCAGCAAGGTCGAGGCGATGGAAGCGGCGGGCATTACGGTCGCCGACCTGCCCACTCAGTTCCCCGACCTGCTTAAAGTGCGACTGACCCCAAAGACCGCCGCCAAGAAAGTCGTGGTGGTGGCAAAGAAGGTCGTGGCGGCCAAGAAAGCCGCGCCAAAGGTGAAGGCGGCAGCCAAGCCTGTGGCGAAAAAGGCCCCGGCCAAGAAAGCTGTTCCGGCGAAAACGGCCATCGCAAGGAAACCGGCCAAGGGCAAGAAGTAAGGCATCTGCGCATAGGCACACGCCGACCGCGGAAGAGCCATTCCCAACCCCGGGATTGCCGATCCGGACTACCTAAGGTTCTCCAAAAGCATACAACCGTCCGCAGTCGGCTAAAGTCTAAGGTCCATATGCGTGACGTTCGCAGTTCCGCCGAAGGCTAAGGCCTAAGCTCCAATAGCCACGACTCAGTGATCGTCATCGACGCTTCGCCCGCCGTTCATAACAAGGCCGGCCTTGGCCGATATGCCGAGGACTTGATTGGCGCATTGGCGAAGCGGACCGAGCCGGGCCAGGTTGGGATCTTCTATCACGACGCGGCGCGCGCAAAACCAAGCGCCACGCTTGCGCGCCTGCCCGCGAACACAAGCCCGCTTGGCTCGTACTCGTGGCGCCTCCGTGCCCTGATTGCCCAACTGACAAACTCCAGCCAAGATGGGTCCGTTTCGCCCGCGGGCGAGATGACGCTCTTTCACGCGACGGAGCATCTCCTGCCGCGGATTAAGCGCGCGCCGACCATCTTCACCCTCCACGATCTGATCTTTCGGGCCTATCCGCGCTTCCACCTGCCCCGCAATTGGATCTATCTGCAAGTTGCGATCCCGATCTTCCTGCGCCGCGCCACGCGGGTCATTTGCGTCTCGGACTGGACCCGCAACGACGCGGCTCGGCTATACGGGCTCCCAGCGAGCAAGACGACGGTCGTCCACGAGGGCGTCCACCCGCGCTTCCAGCGAGTAACGGACGCGGCAAAGCTGGCGGCCGTTCGCGAAAAGTACGGATTGCCCGAGCGGTTCGTGATGGCCCTCAGCACGATCGAGCCGCGAAAGAACCTGCTGACCCTGTTTGACGCGCTGGCCCGGCTGGACGACGAGGCCCTCGGGCCGTGGGCGGGCGTGCCCCTGATCGTGGGCGGGCGTCAGGGATGGCTGACCGACGAGACCTTTGCAGCCGTCAAGGCCCGCGGTCTCGAAGGGCGGGTGCGCTTCACTGGTTTCATTGATGATGCGGATTTGGCGGGGGTCCTTTCGCAGGCGGGGCTTTTCTGCTTCCCGTCACTGTATGAGGGATTTGGTTTTCCGCCGCTCGAGGCGATGGCATGCGGGGTTCCGGTGTTAAGTTCCAATGCCTCATCGCTGCCCGAGGTGCTGGGGAGCGCGGCCGCGTATGCCTCGCCGACGGATCCCGCCGCATGGGCCGCATCGATCTCGCGCCTCCTCACCGATGACAGCACCCGTCTCGCCCTGGCCGCGAAAGGCCCGGCGCAATCAAAGCGCTTCACCTGGACGCGCGCGGCGGCGGAGACGGCGGCGGTCTACGCCTCGGCGATCGAAGAGTGGCGCTCGAAACACCACTAGGAGCGTAATGCGCGGTGGAGTTTAGGCTTTAGCCGGCCGCGGAACTCCGATGTGCGCAATTCAAAGTTCCGTGGCCGGATAAAGACCAAACTTCAACAAAGTACCGAGGCCGGCGCCAGCCTAAAGTCCAACCGTTGTGCTCTTCTATGGCGCGAACACTTCAACGGACTCGGTCAGCTTTTCCACGACTGGCCGGTTTAGCGACACGCCAATCCCGGCGCCGGCGGGCACGGCCATCATCCCGTCCACGGTCTCGAGCGGCTCGTTGACGATGTCGGCGTCCCAGTAGCGGCTGGCCGAGCTGGTGTCGCCGGGCTTGGTGAAGTTGGGCAGCGTCGCAAGATGGATGTTGTGAGCGCGCCCAATGCCCGACTCGAGCATTCCGCCGCACCATACCGGGGCGTCAAAGGCCGCCGCAACATCGTGCACGCGGCGGGCCTCTGAGTGCCCACCCACCCGTCCGACCTTGATGTTGATCACCCGGCCGGCGCGATGCTCAAGCGCTTTGCGCGTGTCCGAGGCCGACAAGATGCTCTCGTCGAGGCAGAGCGCCGTCTGAATCTGGGCCTGGAGTTTGGCGTGATCAAAGATGTCGTCGTAGGCCAGGGGCTGCTCGATGTAGTCCAGGCCGTATGCGTCCAGAATCTTGAACACTTTGAGATCGGCGTAGGTAAAGGCGCTATTCGCGTCGACGGTGAGATTAATATCCGGGAAGCGCTCGCGGACAGCGGCAACGGGGATCACTTCCCAGCCCGGCTTGATCTTGAGTTTGATCCGCTTATATCCCTGCGCCACATGCTTGCCCACTATGTCCACGGTGGCTTCAGCCGACGGCTGGATGCCCAGCGACACGCCGACTGGCACAGCATCCCGTGACCCGCCCAGCAGCCGGCACAGCGGCTGGTTGAGGCTGCGCGCCCACATGTCCCAAAAGGCCATCTCAACCACGGCCTTGGCCATCCGGTTTCCGCGAAAGGGCGCAAACGCGGCTCCAACAGCCTCCGGGCTCGCAAAGGTCTTGCCCATCACCCGCGGGAGAAGCACGTTGCGCAGGATCGCGACCGACGTGGCGACGGTCTCCTCGCGGTACAACGGATAGAAATCATCCGAAACGGTCTCGGCGTAGCCCTCAATGCCGCCGCTCTGGAGCGTCAGAAGCGCAAAGTAACGTGATGTCGCAGCCCCAAATGAGGTTTCAAAGCGGAACTTAAGCGGAAGGCGGACCAAGCGCAACTCGGCGCGATCAATTCTCAACATGGTGGGAGTATTATCGGGCAAGTTCGCCTCGCGCGAATCAACCATTGTGAATACTTCAGCCAACCAGGTCATCGCCCTGATCACCGTCGGCATTCGCGGCATCGGCTTTGCGACCGCCCTGTCCCTCGCCAAACTTAGCGAGAAGTTGACCGGCATCCGCTATCCTCCGCCGGGTTAGTTGGCCCGCCACGCTTTGCAACGCGGCTTCGACGGTTGCGCGCTCGTTTCCACCGAAGGAGTTTGGGGCGACCGCCACGCATGGCCCCAAGTAAACTACTGGCCCATGACAAGCATCCGCGCAACCGCGCGATTTCTGCCCTTACTGCTGCTCCTCGGATTCACCCTTGCCGCCTGCCGTCCGCAGCCGCCTGGCCCAGGCAAAGTGGGCCAAAAAATGGAATACGACGGCTATGCGATTACGATCGCCACGGTCGAGTTCGCCGACGACTTTCCGGGTGCCCGCAAGGCTCGGGATGGCTTCACTCTGGCCGTCCTCGACGTCATTGTCGAAAGCAACCGGGCGAAGGACGTGACCTTTCGCCCAAAGTACGCCGCGCTTACTGACCGCGACGGGGTCGAGCATGCGGCCCGTGCAAGCGGCCGGGGACCGAGTTTGGACGAATTCGAGGACCTGCCAAAGGGCCAATCCCGCCGCGGTTGGCTGACGTTTGAGGTCGCCAGAAACGCGCGCAAGTTCCAATTCGTCTATGACCTGCCGCCGGCCCTCAATAACGCCCAGCTCAAAGTTGATATTGAGCGGTGAGAATCGCGTATGTGGCGCCTTTCGCGTTTTCGCCCAAGGCGACAGTGAGCGCGCGCATGCTGCCGATGGCCGCCGCGTTAGCGGAACGCGGTCACGAGCTGAGCATTCTCATCCCGCCCTATGACAACCCGGCTGACAGCGGGCAAGTACGGGAGCAGGACGGTGTGCGGATTGAGAACATGCGCGCGCGGGATGGCGGGCCAGTCGCGCTGTGGTCGGTGTCGGGGCAATTGGCGGCGCGCGTCAAGACGCTCAACCCAGACGTCGTCCATGTATTCAAGCCAGTGGGACCAGCGGCGTTGGCCGCCGCGCGGGGGGGCTGGCGGGCCGGACTCCTTGTCGATAACGATGACTGGGAAGGCCGGGGTGGCTGGCTCGACGTCCACCGGGTGCCGGCCCTGATGAAGGCCTTTCTGGCCTGGCAGGAACCCAGGACCCTTTGGCGCGCGCACGCGGTCACCTGCGCGAGCGACGTGCTGATCGCGCGGAGTCGTCAACTTGCGCCGGGCGTGGCGGTTGCCCTTTTTCCCAATGGACCCCTCGGGTCACTGCGCTCCGAAGTTGCCGGAGCCGAAGCCATACGCGAGTCGCTTCGAGCCGGTTATGGTTGGACGGGCAAGCGGGTCATCATTTACCTCGGCACCATTCCCCGGGCGAACGACATGGATGTCGCCCTAGCTGCATTTGTGGCTTGCGCCGCCGACGATCCGCTCGTCACGTGGTGCGTGATCGCTACCGGCCAGGGGTTGCCCGGCCTGCGTGACGCGGCAGCGGCCACGGGATTTGGCGAACGCATCGAATGGCACGGCTTCATGCCCCACGACGACGCTGTGAAGCGCCTGGTCGCGGCCGATATCGCGGTCTATCCATATCGCGACACGCTCATCAACCGGGCCAAGTGCTCGGGAAAGGTGATCGACTATATGGCGGCCGGGAAGCCGATGGTGGTCAGCGATGTAGGGATGAACCGGGCCTACATGGACGACGGAGTCCACGGGCTGCTCACCCCGCCCGGCAACGCGGCCGCCTTCACCGCCGCCCTCCAGAGTCTACTTATCGACCCTGCCTATGCGAAGACCATGGGTATTGCCGCTCAATCCCGATTGTGGGAGCGCTTTGACTGGCGCGCCCGAGCGCCTCAACTCGAAGCGTTGTACGCTCAGGTTCTTTCCGAGCGGGGTTAGCGCATCGGCGGGAGTGGCAGATCCGGCCCGTCGGTGGCCGCCGGGCGCTCCTCGGGCGGAAAGGATTCGATAAAGATGTCGCCAAACGGCGTATCCTGCCAGGCTCGCACTTCATAGCGCTTGAGGAGCTCGAGCAGGGCCAACAAGGTGACGCAGATTTCAATCCGCAGGTTCACTCCCATCAGAACGTCGGTGAACAAAATCCTCGGCGCTGCGCTCAGACGATCAATGATCCGATCCTGACACTCGTTCACCGTGAAAGGCAAGACCGACAGGACCGTGCCAACCGCGTCCGGGGGCATCAGCCGGTCAACCACGCGCTGCATCGCGCGCGCCAGCATCGCCACGGTAATGTTGTCCAGCGGCAAGGTCGTGGACTTTGGCCGGGCTACGGCCGGAGGCGACACAGGAAAAGACCGAAGTCCGGAATCCTCGCGCGCGCGCAACACGCGGGCCGCCCGCTTGTAGACCTGGTAGGCGCGCAGTTGCGCCACGAGATCGTCCCCATCGGGCTCGTCGGGCTCAGCAGCCAGCGGCGCGACGGACGGCAACAGGGCCCGGCTCTTCAGGAGAAGCAAACGGGCGGCAATGGATAAGAAACTTGAAATCGACTTCGGGTCACGGACCGGCATTGCAACCATGTGCGCGACAAACTGATCGGCAACCGCCGCCAGCGACACGGCGGTGATATCAAGCTCGCGCTCTTCAATGAGCCGGAGCAGAATGTCGAGCGGACCCGCATAGTTCCGCAG
>JBKJQK010000119.1:0-14335 GCA_046594095.1 Anaerolineae bacterium
GTGGGAATCTCGAACTGCAAGTAATCGCCGGGCTGGTAGTCGAGCAGCCCGGTCTCGCCCACCGGTTCAAGCACGAGTTCCTTAATAAAGGTCGCGACGTTGTTGTTGCTGACCACCCGGAAGGCGCGCGTCGTCGGGTCGTTCAGGCCATACGCGTCTGCCGGTTTGAGGTTGACGAAGATCCTGCCATGGCTCTCGCGCACGGCGTGGGTGCGCAACGCCATGCGCGCGGGCAGGCGGGCCGGCTTGCCATCGCGCAGGTCGAAGCGGCCATTGTGCTTGGCGCACTCCACCAGATTGCCCTTGACCAAGCCGTCGGCCAAGTGGGCGTTACCGTGGGTGCACAGGCCATCGGTGGCGTACAGCTTGTCCTCGGAGGCGCGGAAGATGGCATAGGTGCGTCGGTCGTGGTCAAAGCGCACCGCGTCCGACTTGAGCAAACGGGCGCTGTCACATACTTCGACCCAGCCGCCAATCAATGGCTTGCCCTCGGCTGTGATGACCGCCGACTGAGTGGCCGCGTCGGCCGGAAACGTAGGCGTGGGCAACCTGCGTTTGACAAACCAGCCCGGCTCCTTGGTCTGCCGTTTCAGCGCGGGGATGATCTCCCGGTAGGCCTCTAGAAGCCCGTTGTAGGGTGTTGGCATGTCGGGCTTCACAATCTCGTGCAGCCTGGGCAGGTTGTAGTATGGCACCAGTGGAAACATGTGATGTTCCGCGTGGTAGTTCATGTTCAGGTATAAGAACCGGTTCAGAGGGTTCATGTAGACGGTGCGGCAATTCAAGCGATGGTCGAGGACGTTCTCGGCCAGGCCGGCGTGCTGGGTCAGGCCATAGATGACCATGAGCCAGGCGCCGTAAATACTGGGCAGGCCAATGTAGAGCAGCGGTAGCGGGCTGCCCAGAAAAACGGCAAGCGCGATCACACCCACGTAGATGGCTGCGTAAATGCGGGCTCGCAGGATGACCTTGCCGCGCTCAAACTCTGGGATAAAGGTCAGTTCGTCGGGTGTGAGGCGGCCCGTCACATGGATGAGCGTGGTTCGGACGAATTTGGGAATTGTCTTGAGGTTGACGAAGGCCCCGAACACCGCCACCAGGTCGGGCGGGCGTGGCACGGAGATCTCGGGATCACGGCCGACAATGATGGTGCCGCTGTGGTGGCGGGTGTGGCTCCAGCGCCAGACCGTGGCGTTGCGCAACACCATGAATGAAGCCAGCTCATACACGACGTTGTTCACCCAGTCGGTTTTGAAGGCGGTGCCATGGCCCATCTCATGCCAGCGGGCGTCGGAAGTGGACGCATGGAGTACGCCATAGATGCCGAAGGCAAGGACCGCCCACCCGGTGCCCCAGGCAAGGAAGGCCAGGATCGCCGTGCCGATGATCAAACCGGGCCACAGTATGAGACCTCAGAAAGCCGGCGCGTCGCGCCGCTCAAGCAGTTCGCGCATTTTGGCTTTGGGCACCGGCGAGGTATACCAGGTGGCTTCGGCCAGCCCCTTTTGAACGGCCAGGGCCGTGTCTTTGCCAGTCAGCCTGTAATCGCCGAGCCGCAGGGGACGCGCGAGTTCCTTGGTCATGCTTGCTCCACGCGTCAGGTCAGGTTGGTCTGACGCTCGTTTTCGAACCAGACAACTAAATCCAGGCAGATACGACGTCGATTGTAACCAACGGGTCCCGAACTCGAGCGCGTGATCGGGATCCCGGGGCATGACCGCCTCCCCAGGCATCCACACGGTCAGCACGAGGTTGCCCGTACATACGTGCCCGGCATTCATGTCAGTGCGCGCCGGCCCCCGCTATTCCTCGGGCGTCACGCACTCGCGGTGCCAGCCCAGGTAGTCGCCGGGTGTGCCAATGGGGAAGGGCAGCGCCGCACGGAGCGGCGCGTTACCCAGGAAGTGTCTGCGATCGAGGGTGACGAAAAAATCAACCCCGGCGCTGGCGGCGGCCGCCAGGACAAGCGCGTCGGGAGCGTAGGCCAGCCAGGCCTGCAAGCGGGTCACGGCGGCCCTGCGTGGCGCAGCGACGACCGTCACCCCGGCCGCGTTGACACACAACGCGGGTGCCGCCAATTCGGTGGGCAGTTTCTCGCGCAGGATTCGGTAGGTCCCACCGCTCTGGCCGTGCTCGAGAATACGGAAGCTTCAAATTCCGACTCCGTCCGACCAAACAAAAACGCCGCTCAAAACTGAGCGGCATTTGCATCGGTACGGAAGCGACGGGTTTCCATTGTACGTTAGACGGGAAACATTCTATCGGCCGCGGCCATTCGGCAGTGTTGTAAACTCAGCATAGTCTGTGCAGTCAAGCTTCTCTGGTCACAGTCTACGTTGCATTCTTGCCGGAGCGCTTGACTGCGGAGAGTTGATTCGCCCGCTTGTTGTTCAACTGCACGATTGGCGCTAACAACATCTGCGCCAACCGTCTTTGTCACCTATCATCGTAAAGGCGCGCATTATTTGGGTGTTCACTGAGAAAGGGTTGTATGCAAAATCGTACTGAAAATATTACAGGGCCAGGGCTCGGAACGCCCGTTTCGCGCAGAATAGCGTATGTTCGATCACTTCATCGCCATGTGCCGATGACAGAAACCCGGCTTCAAACTGCGACGGCGCCAGGTATACCCCGTACTCCAGCATGGACTGGAAAAAAGCGGCGTAGCGCCGCGTGTCGGCGACCTTTGCAGCGCTCCAGTTCATGACGGGCTGATCCGTGAAGAATGTCGTGAACATCGTTCCGACCTGTTGAACCGTGACCCGTACGCCGGCCTGGCGCGCAGCTTCGCGTATGCCTTCACCCAGCCGGGTCGCCCGGGCGTGGATGGCATCCCATACGCCGGGTTTCAATACCTCGCATAAGGTCTCGATCCCCGCAACCATTGCCAGCGGGTTGCCGGAGAGTGTGCCGGCCTGGTACATCGGCCCGGACGGCGCAACCATCTGCATGATATTGCGCCGGCCTCCATACGCCCCGACCGGCAGCCCGCCGCCGATGACTTTTCCCAACGCCGTCAGGTCGGGGGTGACACCATACAACGCCTGCGCGCCGCCGGGATGGACTCGGAAGCCGGTCATGACTTCGTCAAAGATCAACAGCGCGCCATGCTGGCTGGTAATGTCGCGCAACCCTTGCAGGTATCCGTCTACAGGAGGGACGACGCCCATGTTGCCGGCAACCGGCTCGACGATGATGGCGGCGATCTCCTTCGGATACTGCGCAAAGACTTCCCGCACAGCCTGAAGGTCGTTATAGGGCGCGGTGAGCGTGGCAGCCACCGTCGACGCTGGAACACCTGGTGAATCGGGCAGCCCGAGTGTGGCCACGCCGGAGCCAGCCTTCACCAGCAGCATGTCAGCATGGCCGTGATAACAACCCTCGAATTTGATGATCTTCTCGCGACCCGTAAAAGCGCGCGCGAGCCGTAGTGCGCTCATGGTCGCCTCGGTTCCGGAGTTAACGAAGCGCATCATCTCCAGGCTGGGCATCGCCCGCTGGATCCAATGCGCCAGTTCAATCTCATGCGGGTTGGGAGCCCCAAAGCTTGTTCCACACGCGACGGCGTCCATCAATCCTTTCACCACGCGTGGATGCGCATGCCCCAGGATCAGAGGCCCCCACGACAATACATAGTCGATGTAACGGTTGCCGTCGACATCGATCATATAGGCGCCCTCGCCACGCTCGATGAATCGGGGCGTGCCGCCGACGGCGCGGAAGGCGCGCACAGGTGAGTTGACGCCGCCCGGAAATAGGCGTTGCGCATCAGCGAATAGCTCCTGTGAGTGTTTTGTGTTCATGCCGGAATCACCCCCGTGTTTGGTTGTGTTTTCAGGTGGCCCAGCGTTTGCGCAGCCGCCCGTTCCCCGGAAGCGATGCAGTCGGGGATGCCGATGCCGCGAAAAGCCGCCCCGGCGCAGAACAGCCCGGGCTGTTCGTTGATGCGCTGCTCAATGAGCTTGACGCGATCCAGATGGCCCAGGGTGTACTGCGGCATGGCCTGCCGCCATCGAAATACGAATTGCATCTGGGGTGTGGCTGTGATGCCCATCACCGTCTTGAGTTCATCTCGCGCCAGTTGAACCAGTTCCTCATCACTCCGTTCCACGATATCATCCTGGCCGGCGCGTCCGAGGAAGGCGCGGATGAGGGCATATCCTTCCGGGGCGCGATGGGGAAACTTCGTGGATGTCCAGGTGCAGGCCAGAACGGGATGCCCTTCCCGGCGCGGGACGATATAACCATGCGCGTCCAGCGCCATGCGCACCTGCGCCTGCGCCAGAGGATAGGCAACTGAAACGGTCGCGCTGGATGCGTATGGAATATGCCGCAACGCATCCGCTATTGGCGCGTCGATGGGTTCCATGATCTCGGCGGTTGCAAAGGCCGGAGTCGTAAGGATTACGGCCTCAGCCTGCAACGGCTCTTCGTTCTCGATCTCGAGCCGGTAGCCGGAATGCTCGCCCCTTGTAATGCCCGTCACACGCGTCGCGAGGCGTATGTCGACATCCGGCTTCAATTGCGCCACGATTGCATCGACAAGTTCTCCTAACCCGTTCTGCAGGGTAAGAAAGGCGGGCCATTTCTTTGCCGTGGAGGAAGGCGCGTCTTGTGTTTGGGTACGCTTTGCGTTGAGCATGCTCTTGATCAGCCCCCCGTGCTCCACTTCCGCCTTCCGCAGATTCGGGAACGTGGCGTTCAGGCTCAGTTGATTGCCATCGCCCGCGTAGATTCCGCTCATCAGCGGTTCGATCAGGCGCTCGTATACCTCGCGCCCAAGCCGGCGGGAGACAAAGGCGCCCAGCGATTCATCCTCCGGTGTCATGCGTGGGGGGACGAAATATTCCAGTCCCATGCGCAACTTGCCCCACGGCGAAATTAAAGGGGTCTGTGTCATGGGACCAAACCGGGATGGGATCAAACCCGTCAGGCCTTCCGGCAGCTGGTAGAGACGATCGTCTCGCAGGATATAGGTGCGCCGAACTTTGCCGCTGGTGCCCTGCAAGCGGCTCTCCAGCCCGAGTTCGCGGCACAGGCCCAGTCCGCGTGCTTTGTACGACAGGAACGAGTCGGGACCGCCTTCGATGACAAATCCATCTGCGCGGGTCGTGCTGATTTTTCCACCCAGACGGTTGTCACTCTCGAGCAATGTCAGGGCGAGATCAGGCGCGTGCTGCCGCAGGTAGAGGGCCGCGGCGAGGCCTGTGATGCCACCCCCGACGATTACAACGCGCCCGCGCGGTTCCATCGTCATAACCACCCGCCTTTCCGCGCTTCCTCCCGGATCAACTCAGCCAGGCCAATGATCATGGCGGGGGCCGTGTTCAGCATCTCGATGCGCTCGAGATGCACCCCGAGTGAGCGCGCCTGCCGTTGCAGGACCACATCGATGTCATACAGGATTTCGACGTGCTCGCATACAAAACCGATCGGAGCGACCAGGACATTGCGATGCCCTTCCGCTGCCAACTCGCCCAGCACCTGTGAGATATCGGGTCCCAGCCATGGATCGGGTGTCATCGCCGCCGATTGAAATGCGAAGCGGTGAACGGCAGGTTTGAGCCGCTCAACCAGTGCTGCAACTGTCGCCATGAGTTGATCGCGGTAAGGATCGCCCCAGGTCAGGATGCGTTCGGGCAGGCTATGGGCGCTGAAAATGATGGGACAGGAGAAGTCTGACTTTGCAGGAAATCGGTCCAACGCTGCCCGGGTGTGGTCGGTCAGCGCATCCAGGTAGCCGGGGAGCAAATGCCACTGCTCGATACGCTGCATCAGGAGCGGTGATCGAGCCTCATCCACCTTCTTGTAGTACGCGCCAATACTCATGCGAGAGTAGTGGGGGGCCATGACCAGGGCCACCGTGCGATCGATGCCGGCGCCGACCATCTCGGCCATCACATCCTTGATGTAAGGTGTCCAGTGGCGCATGCCGATATGTACGGAGAAGCGCCCGCCAGATTGGTCCAATGCCGCTTGTAATGCGTGTGCCTGCTCCTGTGTGTGTTCGCGGATGGGCGACCTGCCGCCAATTTCGCGGTAACGTTCGCGCATCTCTGCAATTATGGCCGCAGAGGTGGGGCGCCCGCCCCGCACATCCAGCAGATACGGTTCGATGTCGTCGAGCTGATCCGGCCCACCGTAGGCCATCACCAAAACACCAATCGTGCTCATCCGTTGTCCCTCAATGAAAGCTCATGGACCATGTCGACCACTGCCTTGACGTTGTCAACGGGCGTTTCGGGAAGAATGCCATGCCCCAAATTAAAAATGTGACCAGCGCGCCCGCCCGCCTGGCGCAGGATGGCGCCCACGCGTTTTTGTATCTCTGCTCGCGGCGCCATCAGCGCAACAGGGTCCAGGTTGCCCTGGATCGCCACCCCTTCGCCGAGTTGGCGCATGGCCCAATCCAGGGGCGTGCGCCAATCCACGCTGATTACGTCACCACCCGCCGCCCTTAACTGGGGCAGGTATGTCGAAGTGCCTGTGGAAAAGTGGATGGTGGGTACCGCGCGAAGACGGGCATCGCCCAAAACGGCAGCGGAATGGGGCTGCGCATACGCGGCATAGTCATCAGGGCCGAGTGCGCCGGCCCAACTGTCAAACACCTGCACGGCTTGCGCGCCGTTTTCGATCTGGCAGGCCAGGTAATCGGCGACGACGCGGGCGAGCTTCGCCATCAACGAGTGCCATGCCTCTGGTTCGTCATACATCATGCGCTTGGTTTTTACATAGTTGCGCGACGAGCCGCCTTCGATCAGGTAACTGGCCAGGGTAAAGGGCGCGCCGGCGAATCCTATGAGTGGAATCCGGCCTGCCAGTTCGCGCCTCACCAGTCGGATGGTTTCCATGACATAGGAGAGCGATTCTGCGGGCTTGATATCCTCGCCCAACGCGGCCACATCCAGAGGTCCTCGCACCGGATTCTCGATGACCGGCCCCTCGCCCTCGGCGAAATGCAGTCGGATGCCCATCGGGATGAGCGGGAGCAGGATGTCGGCAAACAAGATGGCTGCATCAACGCCCAGGGCCTTGACCGGTTGCAGCGTCACCTCGGCGGCGAGTTCAGGCTGCCGGCAAATTTCGAGCAGCGAATGCCGGGCGCGAATGGCGCGATACTCCGGCATGTACCGTCCAGCCTGGCGCATGAACCAGACAGGGGTGACATCGGTTGGCTGTCGCTGGCAGGCGCGCAGGAAGCGCGCAACCGTGGGATCGGGGATCATGCCCATTGCGAAAGTGTTTCCTCGGCAGGATGGTGTATGGCCAGGTGCAAGGGGGTGTCCCGTTCGGTGTATCGGCGGCCTTCCGCGCTTCGCAGTTCGTTCACCAGGTCGGAGAAGCGAGTCGGGTTATCCATCTCGTAGACCACCACGAATTCCTGGTTTTGCAGGCCAAACGAATACAATAACAACTGGGTGATCTCTTCGTACTGTTTGCCGATGCGAATGTGCTCATTCATCATGCCCTGGCGGGCCTCGCGACCCATCAAGTACCAACTCGTGGTTTTCACAAACGGGTAGACCACCAGATAGGGCTTTCGCTCAGTGCTGAAAGGATCGATCTCCTGATTGGAGCGTGTCTTGGTATATTGCGACTGTCGCGTGTACCCCCACAGCACATCGACCGGCTGCAGGTAGGCTCGATACGGATTGGTCGCACGGGCGAGACGGTCAAAAAAGGCCGCTGTATCGCCACTGGCGCTGATCGGCACGGAGGTCCAGACCAGAAGGTCGCACCCGCTTTCAGCCGGGGCGACCTGGTACACATCGACGACAGGGGCGCTGCTGCGCAGTTTGCTCAGCCACACCTGATGGAATTCCTTCTTCGCGTCTGCCGAAAGCGCCCAAAAGGCTTCCTTCCAGGCATAATATGCGAAATGACTCAGGATTCTTGGCGTTTCTTCAGGCATTGTTTTCTCCTCTTTCCATTGGTTCATAAATACACGCGGGATCGCTCTCGAGATAGTCGCCGGTAACGGCATAAGCCCTGCCGCGCTGCCCGCCGCAAACGCCCCGGTATTCACAGCGGCCGCATTTGCCCTTGAGTTGCGCAGGATCACGCAGGGCCTTGAATGTGGAATCGTTGCGGTACACGTCGACGATATCGGCGTTGCGCACGTTTTCGACGGGAATCGGCAGGAACCCGGAAGGCATGATGTCGCCTGTGTGCGAAACAAACAGGAACCCGCGCCCGTCATTCACACCCTTCATGGGGCGATTCAGTCCATCCGCATATTGGAAACCGGCGCCATGGAAGGTTTCGCCAGGCGTTTGCCCCGCATGGCTGCTTCGCGCCGCGGATTGCGCCACTGCGCGATTGCGTTCGATGACGACTCGGCGATACATCGGCGCCGCGGTGGTTTTGATATCAAATGGGGCCGTCTGCGCGAGGTCATATAGCCAGTGAAACAGTCGCTCATGGTCTGCCGCGGAGATCATGTTTGCCGCCTGGGCGCGGCCAGTGGGCACCAGGAAGAACAGGCTCCATTGAACGGCGCCAACCTCCTTCAGAAACTGCACCATTTCCGGCAGCACGTGCTGATTGTGCCGAGCGACCGTGGTGTTGATTTGGGCGGCCAGACCGATCGACCGTGCCGCGTGCGCGATCGCCAGGGTGCGCGCCCAAGAGCCGGGCACCTGCCGAAATGCATCGTGGACTTCCGGCTTCGGCGCGTCAAGACTAAGTGCGATGCGCCGGATACCAGCGGCCTGTGCCAGTCGCAGACGCTCGGCAGTCGGCAGGGCAGTGGCGGTGGGCGTGAGTGAACATCTCAGTCCCTTGCCGGTGGCATACGCGATCAGTTCAAACAAGTCCGGACGCATCATCGGATCTCCGCCGGTGAATACCAGGATCGGATTGCCGAAAGCCCTGAAACGGTCGATGAGCTGTTTGGCCTCGCTTGTGCTCAACTCGCGGCTGTCGCGCTGGTGTTGGGCATTCGCGCGGCAGTGGATGCAGCGATAGGCGCAGGCGCGCGTCACCTCCCATGCAATCGTGAATGGCGCCTGGTCGAAATCGGCTTCGATCATATGTTGATCGTGGCCATGGCGCTCTCGCGCGGAGTCGGGTGTCAGATTTGGGTGAGCCATTGGGCCGCCTCCTTGGCATGATAGGTAATGATCAGGTCTGCTCCAGCGCGTTTAATGCTGGTCAGCGTCTCTAGTGTGGCTTGCCGCTCGTTTAACCAGCCGTTCGCCGCGGCGGCTTTGATCATGGCGTACTCACCGCTCACGTTGTACGCCACCAGCGGCAGCGCCTCGAAACGGTCGCGGATCGCGCGGATGATGTCCAGGTAAGCGAGCGCCGGCTTGACCATCAGCATGTCTGCCCCTTCGTCGATGTCAAGGGCAGTTTCGCGCAGCGCTTCGCGAGCGTTGGCGGGGTCCATCTGGTGGCTGCGCCGGTCGCCAAACATGGGTGCCCCCTTGGCGGCTTCCCGAAACGGGCCATAGAATGCTGACGCATACTTGGTGGAATAAGACAGGATGGCGATGTGCTCGAAGCCTCCGGCATCCAGGCCGTCCCGGATGGCGCGAACCATGCCATCCATCATGCCGGATGGCGCGACAATATTGGCGCCGGCCTCCGCGTGCGAGACTGCGACTCTGGCCAGCACATCCAGGGTTTCCGAGTTGAGGACGTAACCCTCGGGCAGATGCGGATGTGGACGGCTGCCATTGCCGGCGTTGAGGATTCCGCAATGGCCGTGATCGGTGTACTCGCACAGGCACACGTCGGTGATGACCAGCATTTCCGGAACTGCCCGCTTGATCACGCGCACGGCTTCCTGCACCGCGCCATCGGCTGCGTAACTTTCGGTGCCCACCGCGTCTTTGTGATCCGGAAGGCCGAATAACAAGACCGCCGGAATGCCCAACAGCGCGATAGATTCTGCTTCGGCGGCAAGCAGGTCCGGCGACCATTGGAAGACGCCCGGCATCGAGCCAATCTCGTTTTTTACCCCGCGCCCGTGGATGACGAACAGGGGATAGATGAAATCGCCAGCATCCAGGCTGGTCTCGCGCACCATGGCGCGAAGGGCCGGCGAGATACGCAGCCGGCGCGGTTGGGCGGCTGAGAACGCCCGCCGTCGTGTTTGGGCCGACGAAGACCTTATGTTGGTCATGTGTGCTTCTTCCATTAAATGTGGCGCGCCGCAAAGTAGTTGGTGAGAGCCTGAACCAGACCTTCGATGGTGTACTCGGTAGCGACAGCATGGACAGGCAGACCCATGTCACTGGCCGTCTGGGCTGTGATAGGGCCGATGCAGGCGATCACAGCGCGTCGGGTGTCACTACCGACGAGAGCGACGAAATTGCGTACGGTAGAAGAACTGGTGAACAGGATGGCGTCGACGCCTCGCCGGTATTCATCCATCGCGCGCGGGTCGGGTTTCGCAAGATTCGTTCGATAAGCGGCCACTTCATCCACAACCGCCCCTTTCTTGCGCAGTTCGACCGCAAGCGCTTCCCGCGCAATCTCAGCCGTGGGCAGCAGGATGTGTTGACCGCTGACATCGCCAATTCCAGCAGCAATCGCCTCGGCAACATATTCGCGCGGCACATACCGTGGAAAAACACCTCGTTGAATCAATGCCCGTGCGGTTTCCGGGCCAATGGCCGCGACCGCAATCCGCTGAAGGGAGCTCCCGTCTCTGCCGTCAGCAGTCAGGCGTTCCCAGAAAGAGGCCACGCCATTCACACTGGTGAAAATTACCCACTGGTAGGTAGCCAGTGCCTGGATAGCGTGTCCGAGTAATCCTGGGTCTTCGAGCGGCACGATCTCAATGGTGGGAAATGCCACGGGTATCGCTCCCACTGCGATCAACTTGCTATTTAGGGCATCGGCCTGCGTGTGCGCGCGTGTCACAAGCACCCGTCTTCCGTGCAGGGCATCTGTCATAGCCAGGCGCCGGCTCCTTGTTGCAGAGCTTGTTGCGCGATATCGGCACCCAGGCGATCTGGATCATTTCCCTGACCATTCACCCGGATGACTTTACTGCCATCGGCAACCGCGACCAGGCCGGAAAGCGTCAACCATCCAGGCCGGTCATTCAAGGGTTGCGCATATGCGGCAACCGGCGCCGAGCATCCGCCTCCAAGGGCATTGAGAAAACTGCGTTCGGCAGTGACTGAGGCGCGCGTCGGCAAGTCGTCGATCCTGCCTGCCAAATCGCGCACCAGGGTGTCGTCCGCCCGACACTGGACGGCCAGGGCCGCCTGGCCTGGCGCCGGCAGCATAATGTCAAATGGCAGATATTCAGTGATGTGCGACTGCATCCCGAGACGGCGCAGCCCTGCGGCTGCAAGCACGATTGCGTCATAGTCGCCGGATTCGCCCAGGGTCGCCTTGCGGATGCGTGTTTCGACGTTGCCGCGGATCGGCACGATCTGCAAGTCTGGTCGCAACGCTTTCAATTGCGCTGCGCGTCGCAAGCTGGATGTTCCGACGCGCGCGCCCTGCGGCAAAGAGGCAAATTTCCAACCCTTTCCCGATACCAGCACATCCCGAGCGTCCTCGCGCGCGCTGATCGCAGCGTTGACCAAAGCGTCTCCTGTCACGATGGGAAGATCCTTGAGCGAATGGACTGCAAAGTCGATTCGGCCGGTCTGTAACGCCTCTTCCAGTTGCTCGGTGAAGACCCCCTTCCCGCCTATTTCAGGCAGTGATTGAGCGAGATTTCTGTCACCGGTCGTGGTTATGGTGATCAATTCGCAATGAATCTGCGTCCAGGCGCCCCGCAATTGTTCGATGATCTGGCGGGTCTGGATTTGGGCGAGGGGTGAAGGCCGCGTGCCCGCATAAAGAGTTCGGTTCGCAATCATTTCCATCATCGTCTATGGGATTCCGGCGTATTCCGCGTGGCATCGTTGCTTAAGTCAAACAGGTAGCGCACGGAATCTGCGTATTCGATGGCGCGTTCGTCGTGCGCGGCGGCGCGCAAGCGCGTGGTTGGTTCGTGCAGAATCTTGTTGACGATGGCATGCGTTAAGCCCTGAACATAGTCGCGGGTTTCGGGATCGAGGCAGCGCAAATGTCGCAGGGCGCGCTCGAGTTCCCGCTGGCGAATGGCTTCGGCCTTGTTGCGCAAGTCTGCAATGACCGGATGAATGGCCGCACCGCGCATCCAGGTATCGAATTCATGCACCTCGTCATTCACAATTGCCTGCGCAAGCGGTATCTGCTCCTGGCGAACGGATAGCGATGCATCGATCACGGACTGCAGATTGTCAAGGTTCAAAAGCTGCACTTCGTGAAGTTCACCCACGGACGGCTCGATATCACGTGGCATGGCTATATCGAGAAGCACCAAAGGTTGATGAGGGCGAGACTGCATCGCCTGTTGCGCATGTTCCAGGCGGATGACTGGGTGAGGGGCGCCAGTGGCTGCAATCACCAGGTCTGCCTGTGCGATCAGCGCAGAGATATTCGCAAGGCTGAAGGCCGCGGCACCCCACCGCTGCGCCAAAGTTGAGGCATGCGCAAGTGTGCGATTTGCGATGGTGATGTTCCGCACACCGCGGGCATGCAGGGCCCTGATCACCAGGCCAGCCATCACTCCGGCGCCGACCACCAGCACCTTTGCATCCTGGAGCGCTGCATGGCCGATTTCCTGTTCGGCCCTGTTGATAGCCGCCGAACCTATGCTGACCGAATTCCGCCCGAGCGTTGTTTCCGTGTGGGCACGTTTGCCGGCGCGGACGGCGATGCGGAACAAATTGGACAGCACCGTGCCGGCAGCCTTTTCGCGCAAGGATAGCTCGATCGCTTCGCCGACCTGGCCCAGGATCTGCGATTCACCCAACACCATCGAGTCGAGACCCGCAGCTACTGCGCACAGATGATGGACTGCGTCCAGCTGATCGTGGCGATACAGGTGGGATTCGACGGCCGCAACAGCGATACCGTGGCAGTCGGCAATGAAACCCATCATCGCGCTGGCTGCCTGATCGATCGGAAGATCTTTCGCTGCCAGGTAGAGTTCCAGGCGATTGCACGTCGACAGAACTGCCAGTTCCGCGTCCGGGCTCATGTGGCTGTCGCGCCAACTACAAAAGCGCTCCAGCGTCGACTGCGCCGCCGAGCGAGACAGCGACAATTGCTCGCGCAACTCTATCGACGCCGTGCGGAAGGATAGACCCAGGCACAAGATCGTCATTGCTTGCCAGATATCTCGTATGTGCTCGCCACGGAGAGTTGGACAGCATTCAGAATGGTGTTGATACTTTTCAAGAGCCGCGCGTTGCTCCCGGATGAGTTGTGGGTGACTTCGGGGACCAGAAGAGCGGACTCGAACATGGCATCGCGATAAGTCATCGTCGCCTCAAGAACGGAACTAATCGAAAGGCCGTGCGCGATTGCTCCCACCGCATATTGTTCGCCGATAACACGCGCCTCGTCGAGTAGCACCTCGTCATGGGCGTCAGACGTTATGTACTGCAGAATAATCGCCATCAGTCGCCGGCCGAGTAAACGGCTTTGTTCGCGATCATGCTCACCATAAGCCTGCATCCATGGCGCATTCCCATGGCCTTTTACCACTTCTTGTGTACGGACCAGGGCTGTGTCTGCCCATACGCGTTCTGTTCCGGGTTTTACGGTTAGTTGTTGGCGCTCCGATGCAAAGCGTTTGACATCGGCTAGCGTAAATCGTCGGTGACCGCCAGCCGTGCGCATATAGCTGATCTGACCCGCGTCGGCCCAACGTCGCAAGGTTACCGGGTGCACCCCCAGGTACTCGGCCGTCCCTCCCAAACCAAGCCAGTCTTTCTCTGGTTTAGCATCAGCCATTAGGGCACCTGATTACGCACGGCGCATAATCGTAAAATATAATCATATATGTTTAAAACTAAGCAAATCTAACACAGATCGCCTACGATGTCAATGAATCCAAAGCATGAATTTGGGGTAAAAATGTAACCTGTGCGATTGTGGGCTGGCCCCGATATTTCGGACACCCGAATACGATACGGGTATCCCCGCAACGAGACGAATCTGCATGAACAAAATCGAGACCCACGCAGTTGAGCTGAGTTAAAGGCCGGCAAGCCGGTTGCGAAGACCGCAGCAGGGTTGGACCTGTCGCCCAACGCGGGCGATTTGGGGCGGGTCACATTCGCAGCCCGATGGATTCGGCCATCGTCACGAATTCCTTGTTGTGAGTGTTCGAGCCGCGTCGGTAGGGGTGCTGGCCCTGATGTTGCTCCTTCAGGTGGATCTTTTCGTGGGCGATGGTTTCTAAAACCGAATACTCGGGGCGCAGGGGCTGGATGTAGCGGATTTTGAGGGTGATCTGATCCTCCAGGCCGACGGCGTTCAAGCCGAGGTGGTA
>JBKJQK010000148.1:0-6737 GCA_046594095.1 Anaerolineae bacterium
CCGCCGATATTTACACCTCGTACTGAGACGCTAGCACAATTCTTGCCGACTACCTTGAAATCGCTGTGATACGTCTGCGGGCCAACGCCATACAAGTCAGAGAAATCCTCATGTAAATGCCATGAATCCGGCGAGTTCCAGTAGACGTTCATGTGGACGGCGGCCGAGTGGATGAACTCGCCGGCCGGGTTGAAGGTCTTGCACAACCCCTCCCAGCGGCCCATGAAGATCTGATAGGGCTTGACCCATTCGCGCATGGCGGGAATGGGCTGGCCGTAGTCAAAGTCACCTCGCATCTCGTCGATGTAGCTCATTTCATGCTCCTGTCCCGTCCGTGAACTGATAGTCTCCATGCTTGATCAGGTAGTTGATCAGTCCGCCTTCGCGCAAGATGCCTATCATCACCCAGGGCAAAGGGGCCGAAGGATAGTGCCGTCCATCCGTGAGATCAACGATCCGGCCGTCCTCGAGGTCGACTTCCAGCCGGTGGCCGGTGACGATCCCGTGCGCGGCATCCCCGATCTCGAGCGCGGGGAGCCCAATATTGATGGCGTTCCGATAGAAGATCCTGGCAAAGCTGCGAGCGAGCACCAGGGCCACGCCGGCGGCCTTGAGCGCCACGGGCGCCTGCTCGCGTGAGGATCCGCACCCGAAGTTGGCGCCCGCCACGAGAATGTCACCCCGCCCCACCCGCGCCGCGAAACCCGGATCAAGGTCCTCCAACGCATAACGGGCAAGGTCGTCAATACTGAGTGTTTTGGTCCGCTTGCCCGGGATGATCCGATCCGTGTCGATGTTGGCGATGTCGTAAACATGCGCGGCGCCGGAAATCAAGCGCGGGCTCACGGGGCCACCTGCGGCGCGGCGCCGAAAATCACGCGCGGGCTCACGAGGCCACCTCAGACGGATCGGCGATGGGCCCGGCCAGTACGCTCGCGGCAACGACGACCGGGGAGGACAGATAGATTTCGGCCTTTGGGTTTCCCATCCGGCCCTGGAAATTTCGATTGGCGCTGGAGATCACGACCTCGCCATCGCCCGGAACACCCTCGTGGGTGCCGACGCACGGCAGTTCGGTCTGAAGGCGGGTCATCAATCGCTTCGTCTGGACCGGTTGGCAACCCCGATGGAGTCCGCAACACAAATCTCCGACAGTCCCATCCTGGCGAACTCAAGCGCGAGGGCGGCCACGCGGTCTTCGGGGACATCGCCCTCGAATGGGCAGCCAAAGGCAAGGGCCAGGGTCATTTCGGATCCAATCCCGGCCCCGCGCGCAATCGCAACAACCTCGCTGGCCTGCTCAATCGACTGGCGGATGGACAGCCCAACGTTGCGCCGATTGTAGGTTTCGGTGCGGCCCACAACAAGGCGCAGGCTGTTCACACCCGCCTCGACCACGCGACGGGCGCCGCGCGCGTTGGGGATCAGCGCGCAATAACTCACCCCGGGCACGCGCTCGATCTGGCGCATGACCTCATCGGCGTCCGCCATCTGGGGGATCACCTTCGGGCTGACAAACGAGGTGGCCTGGATTTTCCGCACGCCCGCCCGGGCAACGCGGTTGATGATGTCGACTTTCATTCCGGTTGGAATGAAAACAGACTCCATCTGGAAGCCATCACGCGGGCCTACCTCGACAATCGTGACGCGGTTCGGAAACGTCATATAAAGCGCCCCGTTAGGTCAGCCGAGCCCGGAGCGCCGCGATTGTGTCGTCGCTGAGACCGATCGATTTCATGTACTCCGCCACACCGCCATGCGTCGCCCGGACATAGGCGAGCGTCCCCAGCGCGGTCTCCGGCTTGCACGGCATCTCGGTCTCGAGGCGCAGACGTTCGGTCGATCCCTCCTCGTACTGGGCAATGATCTGGGCATAGGTATCGATCAAGTTGTCGTTGGTGGCGACATAGTCGGCGGCAATCGCCTGGTCCTCGACACCGGCGAGAGCCTCCACGAGCACGGCCACCAGACCCGTCCGATCCTTACCAGCATGGCAATGAAATAGCGAGATACCCGGACCCGAGTGGGCCAGCACACTGAAGATCTCGGCCATCTGCGGCCCGGCCAGGCGCAACATCTCAATATTCCACTGCAACCAGGGCAAGTGCGCCCGATCTACGGCCACGATTGCGTCGTTGCTGACATCCATGAGCGAGACGTGCACGAGTTTCACCCCGAGATCAGTCCGGGCTTCAAATGGATTGGGCCGGCGCTGCAGCTCATCCGGGAAACGCAGGTCGAGAACGGTCGTAATGCCGTGCGCGGCCAGGTCGCGCATGCCCCCTTCGGTCAGCCGGAACAGGCCATCCGCGCGGACAAGGTTGCCGTTTCTGGTGCGCCCGCCTCCGGTCAACGGCAATCCACCCAGGTCGCGGACATTGAGACAGGCGTCAAAGCGCAGGTTGCGCTCAGGAATCGTGGTCGTTGTTTGAGTCATGGCTATGCGAAGGTTATACCCCACCCCGAGGGCCGCTCACGGCGAAACGGGCCGCAGCCTCAAAACCTCCACCGACGCGAGGCTCTCGTTCCTCAACCAGCGGCGCAAGCTCACAAGGTTGCCGCCCTGAGGGTCCAGTACATCGAGGACTTGAACGAAGGATTCGCCGCTGACGCCCGCCGTCTCGAGCATCCAGCCAGTCCGCTTCGCGATCCCGGTCAGGGTGCCCCTGGCGCTCCAGCGCGAGCCCCGATCCACGAGCGTCAACGTGAAGCCCGACTCGGCGTAGCCGGCTTCGCCGCTATATTCCCGCTCAACCCTCGTCTCGGTCACGATTGCGCCGGCGCCGGTCACTTCCCGGCGAGTGCCGATCCAGCGTCCAGCGATATCCGCCGGCCAGCCTAGGCCCACAAGTTCCGGATAACCCGCGCCGGAACCCTCCGGAATAGCCAGCTCGATGATGTTGGCCACCATCTCTCCCGCATTGAAGAACTGCCCGCCGGTGATCTGCCGATCCGGCGCAACCATGATAGAAAATGAGGTGAAGTTATGGCCGAATTGCGGCCACATCCCACGACCTGTCAAGACGCCCGCGCCCCAGGTCAGCCCAGATCCGATGACGTCCGGACCCAGGTAGCGCCGAACGCGCCCATCCATCCGCAGGCGAAAGACGCTCTCGCCGCGGAATTCGGCCATCGCATAACCGGAGAGCTCGGGACCGGGCGAGCGCGCTGAACGACGTCGATATCGCCATCGGCGCGCTGGCGAAGCTCGCGGCGCTGCCGAACGACGCCCGCGAATCCCCCATCCGGATTGAAGACGTACTCGCTGACCAGCCAGGCGCCGTGGAAACTGTTGGATGCGCACATGTCGCAGCTTTCTCAGGCCGGCTTGAAGGAAAGTACGCCAAATTCAGCGCCCACCCGCGCAGTGCCGCGATACCAGATCCGCACAACGGCTTTCTGCAATCCATCGTGGGCGACGACTTCGCGCCGCCAGACTCGCGGGCCGGACTCGAGGAAATGAAACTGGCCGGACATCGCGCGCCCGCCGCTCAGGCTGTAGCTTACGACAACGCTCGCGGCAGGGGCGGTCGTACATGCTTCCCAGCCGTTGCACTTCAGGGACCAGGCGCGCGGAGTCGGATCAAACCAGCTCCCTGAACTACTTACGCTGAGATGCGGATCCATCGTCTCAACAACCTGCCGCTCTCCAAGGACGGCCCGATCCGCATCGATGGCTGAAAGATCACCGGCCCATGCGCCCGGGCGATGGAGCTGGACTGCCCCCCGGCCCGCCGCGGGATCTTCCGCAAAATCATGGGCACTTCCGCTGACCAGCGACGGCGCGGGCGCAAGTCCGCCATCTGAAACCCGGTCATTCTGCCCCACCACGGCATAAATCAGCCGCTCACCCCGCGACATCAGCGCGAGAGACAGCTGCGTTTCGCCGCCGGGCAGGTTCATCAAGAAAAAGCGCTGGCTTAGGCCAAGGTCGGGCCAATAGGCGTTTGCGTCGACGAGGCTCGGACTGAGCGCCTCGGCGTATCCAACATTACACGGCCCCTGGTATAGCCGGTGGTCCCCATGGTCGGCGATGTAGTAATGGCCGCTGTGCTTGAAGGGTCTGACAAACGAGACATCGATTCGAGTCCACCCGTCTTCGGTCACACGAACGTGGCGGTTATCCGCCCCGTTTCCAAGAAATCGCCAATCCCCCGAAAACACTTCGGCCGTCCCCGCCCAGCGTCCCGCGCCCTGAAATCCCTGATTGGTCATGTCAAACAACCCAAGTTGTCATGACATTATAACAACTAGCCCTTTGCGATGCCGCGCCGCTGCTCGTGATACTGGACAAAGGACAATATCGCCATGGCTTCCTGGATGTCCTCCAGGCTGACCAGGCCGAGATACGCGCCGGATCGATTCACCGTCGCGACGCGCTTGCCGCTCTCCTGCAGCGCTAGGCGCGCTTCGTCCAAAGATTTCTCAGCATCGATCTGGACCATCTCGCGACTCATGACCTCGGTCACATACGCGTCGTATTTCAGACCCGCCAGCGACCGAATGACGTCCTGACGCGTGACGATTCCGATGGGCCGCGTTCCCTGCATGACCACAAAATCAGGCTGGTAGCTGGTCAAAATAAAGTCCACAACGGTGCTTAGCTTATCGCCCATGGCCAGCGACAGCGCATGTTTGTTGTAGGCATCTCCCACCTTTCTCGTGTCTAGCAGACTGCGCGACCGGGCGGAATTCGCGGCCGTCACCTCCTGCCCGGCCCCAAAGAAGACAAACACGGCGATGAGAACCAGGATCAAGTTTCCGGACAGCACCCCAAAGACTCCCAGCCCGACCGCGATGAGCTGCCCAACGGCCGCGGCGATCCCGGTAGCGCGCGGCTGGCCGATGACCAGCGCCAGCAGCGAGCGGAAAATCCGCCCACCATCGAGCGGAAAAGCGGGGATCAGATTAAAGAGCACGAGTGAGACGTTGGCCGAAAAGAGCCAGAACACCAGGTTGTTGAGCGACGGATCGTTGGGGCTTTCCGGAAGAAGCCCCCGCCCATCCAGAATCGCTACCCGCAACTGGCCGCCAATCGGAATAGCCAGCAGGGCAGCCAGGACGACATTGACCAGCGGCCCGGCAATGGCGATGAGAAACTCATGAATCGGCTTCTCGGGATGCTTGTTCATCACCGCAACCCCGCCGAGCGGGAGCAAAATGATCTCGCGCACAGGAACACCCAGCCGGTTGGCGACAATGCTGTGACCCAATTCGTGCAATGTCACGCACGTGAATAGCAGGACCATCAGCACGACTCCAAAGAGCGCGCCATCGAGTCCGCCGGACCGGCCGCCCCACTGCAGCGCGCCAAGCGCGAGAATCAGAAAAAAGGTGACGTGGACGCGGATATTGATCCCTGCCACGTGGGCGATTCGAAATGACCAGTTCATGAAAAGCTCCTTGAATGGGATACTTGTGACGGTCCCGTATCAGCAATCCATTAGATCACCGGAAACGCTGATGGAACACTTAGTCAGCATTCAGCCCCGCGTCGGAACTCGATGGTTTACAATATAGAACACTTGTTCGGTAGCGTGGGGGGGGGGGAACACAGTATGGCCGCAAATCAAAGCGCCTCGGGCGACCCAATCGTCGTCGAGGCGCTCACAAAGACATATCAGGTCACGGATCGCGAGGGCGGATTTGGCGCCGCAGTCCGCAGCTTCGTCAAGCGCAGATACAAAGACGTCAAGGCCGTCCAGGGCGTTAGTTTCCGGATTGGCCAGGGTGAGATCGTTGGCTTTCTCGGCCCCAACGGCGCAGGCAAGACGACGACGCTCAAGATGTTGTCGGGCCTGCTGCACCCCAGTGGCGGAGTCGCCCGGGTTCTGGGTCACACGCCGTGGGATCGGAAGGCTGCTTTCCTAAGCGCCATGACGCTTGTGATGGGTCAGCGAAACCGCCTGTCGTGGGACATTCCAGCCGCCGACTCCTTTCTTCTGAACCAGGCCATCTACCGGATCAGCGACGCGGACTACAAGGCGGTATTTGACGAACTCAATGAGCTCCTCGATCTCAAGGACATCATCCGCAAACCTGTCCGCCAGCTCTCGCTTGGGGAACGGATGAAGTGCGAGCTGGCCGCGGCGCTGCTGCACAAGCCCAAAGTGCTGTTTCTCGACGAGCCGACCATTGGGCTGGACGTCGGGGCGCAGGTCCGCATCCGGGCATTCCTGAAAGAGTACAACCGGCGCAGCGGCGCAACCATCCTGCTGACCAGTCACTATATGGCCGACGTTACGGCCCTGTGCGAGCGAATCATCATCATCCATCATGGGCTGCTCAAGTACGACGGGAGCCTGAACGATCTCAGCCGCCGCATCGCGCCCTACAAACTAATTGGGGCGGCGATTGAAGGCTGCGAGACCTGCGACCTAAGCGCCTATGGCACTCCGGTCGCCAACCCGAACGAGGACGGCAAGCAGTATATCCAGGTGCCGGCGACGGATGTCTCATCCGTCACCGCCCGGATGCTGGCCGAGAACAACATCCAGGACCTGACCATCGCCGACCCGCCGATCGAAGACGTCATCGAGCGGGCTTTTCACGAATAGGCATGCTCAACATCTATAAGCGCTTCTGGCAGGTGAACTGGGCCGAGCAGTGGCAATATCGGGCCAACCTGTTTATGTATCTGGCCTACTGGCTGGTATCGCCCATCGTCTACCTGTCGGTGTGGACCACCATCGCGAACGCCCAGGGCGGGGTCAATGGCATGTCCGCCGGTGATTTTG
>JBKJQK010000311.1:0-4915 GCA_046594095.1 Anaerolineae bacterium
TGGCCCCCCATTCCGGCGTCGGCGGCTGCGCGCCCAGCCCGAGGAAGGACAGCGCGGCGCCGGTCAGGATCGCCCCGGCGGTGCCTAACGTCGCCAATACGATCAGCGGGGCAAGGATGTTGGGGATGACGTGCCGGACGATGGTCCGGAGCGGGTTGCTGCCCAGCGACTGGGCAGCTTCGATGTACGGCAGTCCGCGCACAGTCAGGACCGACGCTCGCACGAGGCGGGTATACGACGGAATTGATGCGATTCCAACCGCCAGCATCACGTTGATCAGGCTCGGACCGGCGACGGCGACGATCCCCAGCGCAAGCAGCACCGATGGAAACGACAACAGCAGATCCATCGTCCGCATCACAAGCATATCCACCCAGCCGCCGAAGAAGCCGGCCGGCAGACCCAGCAACAGGCCAATGCTCACCGCCAGGCTGACCGAGACAAGGCCGATCAGGAGCGACAGATGCGCGCCCGCCAGCAGGCGGCTGAAGATGTCGCGCCCGAAGTGATCGCTGCCCAGCCAGTGGGCGAACCCGGGCTCACTCAGCCGGTTCGGGATGTCCATCTGGCTGGTGTCATAGGGCGTGAAGCGCGTTCCGATCAGAGCCAGAAGGACGATCAACGCAAATAGCGCGCCACCGAAAAGCGCGCTCCGGTTGCGGGCAAACCGGCGGAGTAGCGACGGTTTCGCCACGGCGGCCGAAATCGGCCCGCCAGTCGCGCGCTCAGCCATACCGAATCCTTGGATCGATGAAAGCGTACGACACGTCGACCAGCAGGTTGACCAGCACGTAGACCGATGCCACGAACAGGACTACGCCCTGAACCAGCGGGAAGTCGCGGCCGAGAATCGCGGTCACCAACAGCCGGCCGATCCCCTGGCGCGAGAACACCGTTTCGACCACGACCGCGCCGGCAAGAAGGTTGCCGAACTGCAACCCGACGATGGTCACCACCGGAATGATGGCGTTACGCAGGGCGTGCTTGAATACGACCCCGGCGAAGGAGAGCCCTTTGGCCCGGGCCGTGACGATGTACTGCTGGCGCAGCACTTCGAGCAGCGAACTTCGGGTCAGGCGGGCGATGATCGCCGCCGCGCCAAAACCGAGCGTGGCGGCCGGCATGATCAGGCGCTCGAACCCCTCGGTTCCCGTCGCGGGCAGCCAGCCCAGGGCGAGGGAGAAGATGAGCAACATCATCAACCCGACCCAAAAGGATGGGAAAGACACGCCAGCCAGGGCAACACTCATCGAGATTGAATCAAGCCACGAGTGCGGGCGCAGCGCGGCCAGGATCCCCAGTCCGAGCCCGACTGTGACGGCGATGACCATCGCCGCCGCGGTCAACTGGATCGTCGCCGGCAACTGCGAGCGAATTTCGTCGATGACCGGCCGTTTGAACTGGAGCGAGCGACCCAGGTCGCCCTGGATCGCCCGTCCCACGAAACGCAGATACTGAACCTGCAGCGGGTCGTTCAACCCGTACTGCTCGCGCAGCGAGGCGTACTGCTCATTGCTGACCAGCGCATCGCCGATGACGGCGGTGAGCTCATCGCCGGGCACCAGCTTGAGACTGAAGAACACCAGGGCCGAGATGCCGATCAGGATCGGAATCGCGGCAATCAGGCGCTTCAGAACATAAATCGCCACGCCTGCTATTCCAGCGAGACTTCGTACAGATACGGATAGCTGCCGAGTGGATGGACCCGAAAGTTCTTGACCTTCGGGCTCACCCCGAACAGGCGTGCGAAGTTGTAGATCGGGAAGACCCAGGCGTTCTCCATGATCCGCATGACGGCTTTTTCGAGCAGATCGGCCCGCTTGGCGGAATCGGGCTCTTTGGCCTGATCGTCCAGATACTTGTCGAGCTCGGCGTCCTTGAGCCGCGACCAGTCGAAGCTGCCCAGGTTGCGCGAGTGGAACGTCAGTTGGATGGCGCCGGGATCGCTGTCGATGAGGGCGGTCGAGAACATATTGCCTTCGCCCTTGTGGCCCATTGCCACGCGGGTGGCCTGGTCGAACACCTTCACATTGACCGTGATGCCGAGCGGCTTGAGCAGGGCCTGGGTGGCTACGACCTTGGGCTCGTAAGTGGTCAGGTCCACGAAGTCGATGACCAGTTTCTGGCCATCCTTCGCCCTCACCCCATCGGCGCCGGCCTTCCAACCCGCGTCGTCGAGCAGTTTTTTGGCCTTCTCCATGTCGTAGGGATACATCCCGACCGCCTTCTTGGTGTGATACAGCGTGTTGTCGGCGATGGGCGTGTCGGCGGCCGAGTACAGCCCGAAGAAAGCGGCGGTGATCAGATCAGTCCGGTTCAGCCCGTGCAGGATGGCCTTGCGGACATTGATGTCGTTGAAGGGCGCCTTCTCGGTGTTCATATAGATGCTCATGGGCGAGCCCGGCGTGCGCGCGACCACCATCTGATACTTGCCGGATTTCTTGAGCCGGTCGAAGTCGCCCTCGGGTACCGTCTCCATGATCTGAAGCTCGCCGCTTTCGAAGGCGGTCAGCCGGGCGCCGTTTTCCGAGATGCCGACAAAGGTGATCTGATCGAGATAGGCCGGGCCGGTGTGATTCCAGAAGGCCGGGCCCCAGTTGTAGTCGGCGTTCTTGACGACGACGATGCGATCCTTGGCCACCCACTCCTTGAACACCATTGGGCCGGTGCCGACCGGGCTGCGGCCATAGTCGTCGCCAGACTTCTTGACCGCGGCGGGCGAGGCCATCCCAAGCCAGATCTGGCTGAGCGAGTCGTAGAGGGCGGCATACTGGGTCTTGAGCGTCACCTGGGCGGTGAATTCGTCGACAACCTTGGTGGCGGCGTACGGCCCCAGTTTAGCTGTCGCGGTGGGCGACTTGGTGGCCGGATCGGCCACCCGGTCGAAGTTGAACTTAACGGCTTCCGCGTTGAAGGGCGTGCCGTCGTGGAACTTGACGCCCTTCCGCAGCTTGAAAGTGTGCGTCAGACCATCGGGCGTGCTTTCCCACGACTCTGCCAGGCCGGCCTTGTATTTGAGATCGACCGGGTCCTGCCAGATCAGCGTGTCGTAGATGTTCAGCATCACGTTGAAGGCGGAGGCCTGGGCGGTCTTGGCCGGATCGAGCGAATCGGGCTCGTTGTTCATCGCGTATTTGATCTGGCCACCCGGCTTGCCGGCTCCGGCGGGGGCGGCGGTTGGTTTCGCCGCAACTGGAGCAGCTGTCGGCGCGGCGGGGGCCGCCGGGGCGCAAGCAACCGCGAGCACGGCCATCGCGCCCGTGGTGCCGCCAAGCTTGATGAATCGACGTCGAGAAATCAGGTTCTGGCTCGATCGTTTGGACATGGCTCTTCTCCTCTTTGGTTATGTTCGGCGCACGTCGCCGTAAAAGCGGTCGTGATATCTGAAATTTCAGATTTGACGTCATTGTAAAGGGGAAAAGTGAGGTGTCAAGCGGACAAGAGACCGTTGACGGCGAAGGGATGTCACGCTACCCGTCCCGCTCACCCCATCGCCGGCAACACGACCCGAAAGAGCGCATAACCATCCAGGATCAGCAGTGCCAGGGCAAACACCAGCCAGCTCACCCGGGCGACCCGCGGCCAGCGCGCGAGGGCGCTCTGCCAGCCCAGCGCCATCGCCAGCGCGACCGGGATGAGGGCCGGGAAGAGATAGCGGCCCTGGTGCTGGACGTATTTGGTGTTGTACCAGATGAAGCCCAGCCCCGTGATGAGGGCCAGGAGCGCCATTGCCATCAGCGCCTGCGTTTGGGCCTGCGCCAGCCCGTTGCGCTTGCGCCACCACCAGGCCAGGAACAGCCCGGCGCTCACGAGCGTAAACGCCAGCAGCGCGAGATACAGCCAGGCCGGCAGGCTCACGCTCAACCAGCCAAACATCCCCCACCACGACTGGAAGGTAAATTGCGCTCCGCGAAAAAGATAGCTGTCGCGATCGGCCAACGACAGCCAGCCATGCGCGGCGATCCACTCGGCGGTTGTGGTCTGACCCACCACCACGAGGTCATGCCGACCCAGACCCATGACATCCAGACCGCCATACACCGCCAGATTGCGCGCCCACCACGGCAATCCGATCAACAGCGCGACGAGGGCAAAACGCGCCACCGGCAACAGCCGGCTCAACCCCTTCTGCCCGCCGGCGATGGCGAAGACCGCCAGCGCGGCGACCGGGAAGACGTAGTAGGCGGTGGTCTTGGTCAGAAAGCACAGACCGACCACGACGGCCAGCAGCCCGCGCTCGGCGGCCGGTTGCGGGCCGCCACCCGCCGGGTTCTGCCCCGCTAGCTCAGATGGAATCGGAGAGGCTTGCCGGATGAGTCGCACGGTCAGCCAGACCGCCGCCGCGAGCAGCGCTTCGGCCAGGGCGTCGTTGTTGATGCCGGCCAGCATATGGACATGCTGGGGGAGCAGCCCGATCAACGCAGCGGCCATGGCCGCGAGCGGTATCCGGCCTGGGAAGATCTCGAGAATCGCCAGGTAGCCAAACACGATGACAAACGCGCCGAGGGCGACCGAGAGCAAGCGCAGGGCGGCGACCGAGCCCGCGCTCAGGGCGAAGACCGGCGCCGCGAGCAGGTAGTACAAGGGCGGCTGATGATCCTCGTACTGAACCGCCTCAAGCCGGGCCGCGTCCTCGGGGCCAAGCCGGGCGCCGGGCGGGGCGATCCGGCGCATGTTGAATTCGCCATCGTAGTCACCTGACGCGATGACGGGCACCTGCCCCTGCTGGACGAGCTGGCGGATGTAGTTGTAATGGGCGGGTTCGTCGGGCGTCTGCCACGGCGTCACGGTCAGCGCGAATGCGCCGCCCGCGGCCAAGTAAAATGCCACGATCACCGCCAGCGGCCAATGTTGAAACTTGCTCATGGTTTCGGCCGCCAATCATAGCCCCCGTATGCGATTCGAGACACCCTCC
>JBKJQK010000124.1:0-18298 GCA_046594095.1 Anaerolineae bacterium
AATCAAGGTAGACCCGTCCGCCGCCGCGCGCCTCCACCTCGGCTTTGCTTTTGCCCTGCCCGACGTCGAGGCTCTCGTCCAGCCCGACATTGAAGCGCATCGAACTGAAGTTGGGAAGCAGCTCATCGTAGAGGCCGCGCAATAGGTCGAGGGTCCGCGAGTCTCCCGGGTTGAGGCTGAACGGCCCGCGCCGGCTCCCCCAGGGCGTCGTAAACTCATCCAGGGTTTCGGCCAGATCCTGATATGCGGGGTGGCGCAGCCAGCGCTCCATATGCCCGAGCGAGTTCTGGTTGGGTACCAGCTCGATGAAACGCGCCCGGCAATAGGCGTCTAGTTCGAGGATATCCTGCTCGCTCAGCGGCGATGCGTAATCCCAGACCGGACGATGCCGGCGGTAGGCAAAGGTGTGTTCGGTATAGAGCTGCAGCTCGTTGATCTTCCACGAGGCGAGCATGTCGACCAGCTCGAACAGGGTGTCAAGGGTGGGGACTTTGTCGCGAGTAACATCGAGCATGACCCCGCGGTGGGGAAAATCAGGCGCGTCGGCGATGCGCAGGCAGGGCAGTGTCGGGCCGGCCTGTTCGATAACTTGAATCAGTGTCAGGGTCGCGTTCCACGCGCCGCGCGGCGAGGGCGCGCGAATGATGATCCCCGACGGTGTGATCAGGAGTTCGTAGGCGTCGTCGGGCGCGCGGGTGGCAGGCAGTTCGCTGGCGCAGCGCGGGTCGATGGCGTAGACGACCCCGATGTCATCCTCAAGCGCGGTGGCGGACAGCGTCCACGCCACGCCGGAATGGGCGCTCAGGGCGGCCTGAAGCCGGCGGGCGGCGAACATCAGGTCGGGCGCCGGCGCGCCGGTGAGGGCGATCCTTTTGTCACCGGCCAGCGCCAGGGCCCCCGGTATGCGTTCGACCACTTTTGGAATCGGGAGAAATACCAGCGCCCGGGCCGCGGCGCTCTTGGACTTTGGCATAAGTCAATTCTAGTCTTGCGCTGATAATGGCGGGCATGATCGCAAGACTTCGCGGCGCCGTGCTGGCGCTCAAACCTCCGCTGGCCGTCATCGATGTGGGCGGGGTCGGTTTCAAGATCTCGTGTTCGCAGACGGCGCTCGAGCAGATGTCGGTGGGCCGGCCGGCAGATCTGCACACCCACTTGATCGTGCGCGAGGATGACCTGTCTTTGTACGGGTTCGCGTCCGAGGATGAGGCGGCGTTGTTCCAGCTCTTGCTCACGGTTAGTGGGATTGGCGCCCGGACTGGGCTGGCCATGCTGTCGCGGCTTTCCCCCGACGCGGCCCGGACCGCGATCGTCAACGGCCAGATCGACACGCTCTCGCGCGTGCCCGGTATCGGCAAGAAGACCGCCGAGAAGATCGTCTTCGCCTTGCGCGACAAGCTGGGCGGTCTCGACGTCGCGCCAACGATCCCGATGAGCGCGAGCGACACCGAAGTGATCGCCGCGCTGACCTCGCTCGGGTATTCGATCGCCGAGGCCCAGACCGCCCTGGCCGGCCTGCCGCGCGAAGGCAAACTGGATCTCGAAGAGAAGATCCGGCTGGCATTGCAGCGGATGGGCTAGGGAATGTCCGCATCCCCGAGCGAGGCCGCGGAGCGTCACGTCACGCGCGCAGCGACGCTGACGTCCGCCGGCAATCTGAGCAGCCGGATCGTCGGATTTATCGCCGTGGCGGTGCGGGCGTTCTTCTTTGGCAACAGCCAGGCTGCGAGCGCGTTTGAGCTGGCCGCCAACATTCCAACGCTGTTTAATGACCTTCTGGCCGGGCGGATGCTGAGTTCGGCTCTGGTGCCGACCTTCACCGGGCTGGCGGTCGACGCCGAGCGTCCCAATGCCCGGGCCGATCTGAACGACTACGGCCGCCTGCTGGGCGCGCTCCTGGGCCTCGGCGCGGCCGGGCTGACCGCGCTCGTGGCCGCGCTGCTGCTCCTGGCCGAGCCAGTTGCCGGGCTGATCACGGCCGGTCGCAACCAGGACATTGGCCTGGTCGCGGCCTTGCTCCGGATCACCATTCCGGCGATCCTGTTCATGAACCTGGGCGCGGTGGTGACGGCCGCCTTGCAGGCTCGCCAGAAGTTTGAATACACGGCCTTCACGGCCACGGCCTTCAACGTGATCATGATTGTGTGCACAGTCCTTTTTCAGGCCCAGCTCGGGGTGGTTGCGCTGGCGATCGGGATGCTGGCCGGGAGCGCCGCCCAGGCGGCGATGCAGTTGCCCGGGTTGCGGGGTGTGCCGATCAAACTCTCGCTGAACTGGCGGCTGCCCGGGGTGAGCCGGATCGTGAAGCTGTTCCTGCCGGTCGCGGGCGGGCTGGTGCTGGCCCAACTCGCCGCGCAGCTCAGCTTCACCCTGGCCAATGTGATCAGCCCGCAAGGGCCGACAACGATGCGTTATGCGGCCCAGGTGATTCAATTCCCGCTGGGGCTGGTCTCGGCGGCGATCTCGGCCGCGATCCTGCCCACTCTGTCAGCCCAGGCGGCCGGGCTGGCGGCCGACTTCAAGCTCACCCTGTCCCGCGGCCTGGGTCTTGTCGTTGCGCTTACGGCGCCGGCGGCGGTGGGACTGTTTGTGCTGGCCCATCCGATCGTAGCGCTGCTCTTTCAGCGCGGCGAATTCAGCGCGGCGAGCACGGCCTACACAGCTCTGTCGCTTCGGGCGGCGGTTCCGAACCTGCTCTTTGCGGCCATCGACGGTCCGCTGATTTTCGTCTTCTACGCCCGGCGCGACACCCGCACACCGACCCTGGTTGGCCTGGCCTCGACGCTGTTCTATCTGGTTCTGGTCGGGATTGGGATGACGGCGTCGGCGGCCGGCGCGCGCGAATTCACGCTGTCTGACCTGGTGCTATGCGACTCGCTCAAGACTGGTTTTGACGCGGTGTTGATGGGCACCCTGCTGGCCCGGCGGATTGGCGGGCTGGGCGGGCGGGCGCTTCTCCCCATGTCGGCCAAGGTCGGGCTGGCGTCGGCGGGGATGGGCCTGGTCGTCTGGTGGATCATGAGCGCGCTTCTGACGCGCTTCACGGCGGACACGTTCGGGTCTCATGCGATTGTGGCCCTGGGATCGGCCCTGGCCGGGGCGGCGGCTTATGCTGGGCTGGCCTGGCTGCTGCGGATACGCGAGTTGGGCGCGCTGGTCCCGCGCCGGTTCCGGAAGCAGACCGCGGCTGGATAGATCTGGGCTATGAACCGCATTGAACACTTCGAGTCGAAGAACCTGGGCAACGCGCGCACGCTGACGATCTCGCTTCCGCCAGGCTATCGTAGCGGAGCCCAATCCCGGACGCGCTACAAGACGCTCTACCTCAACGACGGCCAGGACCTGAGCGCGCTGCGCCTTACGGAGACGCTGGAGCGGTTGCACGCCGGAGTGATCGAGCCCATCATCGTCGTCGCCATCCCGACCAACGCCGACCGGTTGCAGGAGTACGGCACGGCGGCGACGCTGGACTACAAGTCGCGTGGCAGCAAGGCGGCGGCCTACACCCGGTTTGTGCTCGAGGAAGTGATGCCCGTCATCGACGGCCAATACCGGACCGCGGCGGGGGCGGAGAATACGGCCTTTCTGGGCGCGTCGCTGGGCGGGCTGAGCGCCTTTGACATCGCCTGGAATCATCCGGACCGCTTCGGGCGGGTGGGGGTCTTTTCGGGCTCGTTCTGGTGGCGCACTCAATCGGCCACGACCGCCGAGATGCAAACCTCGCGGATCGCTCACCGGATGGTGGCTGACGCGCCGATGACGGCGGCCCGGCGCAGGCTGCGCTTCTGGTTTCAGAGCGGGACAGAGGACGAGACTGACGACCGGGATCAGAACGGCGTCATCGACGCGATCCAGGACACGACCGAGCTGATCGACGCGTTGCAGGCGCGCGGATACCGGGCGGGGCGAGACATCAACTACGTCGAGGTGCCGGGCGGCCGGCATGATCCGCGGACCTGGGCGGGCGTCATGGACATATTCCTGCGTTGGGCATTTGGCGTTCGGCCATGATGGTTGATCTCATTCAACTTCTCCCTTTCATCTGAAACGGTCGGTCGGTCTTTCAGAAGAAGGGGAGGGAATTGAGGTGTTGGAGCTTAGGCTTCAGCCGGAGGCGGTACTCCGAGCGTAGGACTTCGATGCGCCTCGCTGACCATGTGCTGATCGTGACGGCCTCGGCTCGCGGGGCTGACAGCCCGCGGCAGTTGTGTCGGAGTGCGTGACGGCCGTGCGCCCCTACCGACGCCGCAATCCAATCCCAACCCACGACACCGCCGATGTCGCTACAATACTCGTTAACGTAGTCACCTCCCTCCAGTCTGGCGCGGACCAGGCCCGCGCTTCAACCCTCCATGCCCACCCTCAAAACCGGCCAGCGCTTCGACCAATACGAGATTCTCGGATTCATCGCCAAAGGCGGGATGGGCGAGGTGTACCGCGCCCGGCACCGGATGATGGGCACGGACGTGGCGCTCAAGCTCGTCGACTCGACTCTGATGACTGAGCCCGCGATGGCCCAGCGTTTTGTGCGCGAGGTCCAGCCCATCGTCCGATTGCGTCACCCCCATATCGTCGAGGTCTTCAACGTCGGCGACTTCGACGGGCAGTATTTCATGGCGATGGAGTATCTGGACCTAGGCAGCCTGGCCGACGAGATTCGGGCGCTGCGCGAGCGCAGGCAGAAGATGCCGATCGCCCGGGCCGTCGAGATCACCCGCCAGATTGCGCTGGCGCTCGACTACGCCCACAGGCTTGGCTTCACCCACCGCGACGTGAAGCCGGCCAACATCATGAAGCGCCGCGAGGGCCACTACGTTCTGACCGACTTCGGACTGGTGCTGGACGAGGCCGCGTCCCGCCTGACGCACACGGGTTGGGGCATGGGCACACCGGCTTACATACCGCCCGAGCAGTGGGACGGCAAAGCGGAGCCTAGGAGTGACATCTACGCGCTGGGCACCGTCCTGTATGAAATGCTGGCCGGCGAGGCGCCATTCAGGGCAACCGCGCCGTCGGCGTTGATGATCAAGCACATGACCGAGCCGCCGCCGCGTGTGCTTGCTGCGCGGCCCGACGCGCCGCCCTATCTCCAGGGCGTGCTCGACACGGCCCTGGCCAAGAAACCGACCGACCGCTATGCCACAGGCGCCCAATTCGTCAATGCATTGG
Organism: Anaerolineae bacterium; assembly: GCA_046594095.1. Classification (GTDB taxonomy): domain Bacteria; phylum Chloroflexota; class Anaerolineae; order J036; family Brachytrichaceae; genus Brachythrix. The sequence continues at coordinate 5,170 of JBKJQK010000124.1, forward strand.
ACAGGGAAACCAGCCTGACGGCGCCCGTGCAACCGACGGCGATCCCCTGGGGCGGAAACATGCCGACCAATCCGCCCGAGGGTGGCAGGCGGCCCTCGACCGGCTCTCCGTCGCGACGCCGCCTCCTTGCGATTGGGGGCGGTGTACTGGGGTTGGGCGCAGTGGGCCTGGTCATGAACGGCGTTCTCAACCCACCCTCCCCGGCGCTCGCGCCAACCGCACGCCCGCCAGCCACACCGACAAACGTACCCACCCAACTACCGTTTCCCACTGCCGCGCCGCCGGCGACCAACACCCCGGTTCCCTCGGCTGTCCGCAGGGTGAGCGCGAATCTGGTGGCCATCACCCTGACGCCGGGGGTGGAGATTGAGTTTGTGCGCATCCTGGCGGGCGAGTTCCTGATGGGCAGCGACAAGGTCAAGGACCCGGGTGCGTACGACGACGACGAACTGCCCCAGCACAAGTTGACCCTGCCGGAGTATTGGATGGGCAAGGGGCAGGTGCTCGTCGCCCAGTTCGCGGCGTTTGTAAAGGCAGCCGGCTACAAGACCCAGGCCGAGAATGATGGCAAGTCGTATGTCTACAACGGCACAACGTGGGTCGAGGTGAATGGCGCGAACTGGGCGCACCCTGGGGGACCAACGACCAATGTGAAGGCCAAACAGCGTAATCCGGTCAACCACATGAGTTGGGACGATTCGGCGGCGTTTGCGAGTTGGGCGGCAAAGGCGGCCGCAGTGGAGATCGCGCTTGCGAACGAGGCGGAGTGGGAAAAGGCTGCGCGTGGTACCGATGGTCGAATCTATCCATGGGGTAACGAGGCGCCGGACGCGACGCGACTTAACTACAACCTTAACGTGAAGGACACAACGGAGGTCGGTAAATATGGGGCACGTGGGGTAAGCTCGTATGGCTGCGATGATATGGCGGGGAATGTATGGCAATGGACGCGAAGTCTCCTCGAATCGTATCCCTATGTTGCCAACGATGGGCGCGAGGATGCGACAAGTCGGGACGTCCGCGTGAAGCGCGGCGGCTCGTTCTCCTACAATGCCCGCGACGTGCGGTCCGCGTACCGCAGCGTGGACGCTCCGGACGGCCACTACGGCGACTACGGTTTTCGGGTGATTGCGCGCCTCCCATTTCTCTAATACCTCTGGCCTCTGAATCTCTGATCTTTGAACCTCTGTCGGGGTCTGGGGCGGAGCCCCAGCCGCTGGAAAACGTGAATAATGACGTGGCCCTGTTTGAGATGCGCCTCGGCGACGAGCTGATCAACCTCCAGCAGGAGCTGCGCGAAGGGATCTATCAGCCCGGCGCCTACAAAAGTTTCTTCATCCATGAGCCCAAACGGCGGCTGGTTTCGGCCGCCCCCTTTCGCGACCGGGTCGTCCACCATGCCCTCATGAACGTAACCGGTCCGCTATTTGAGGAGCGCTTTCACCCCCACAGCTATGCCAACGGGCTTGGCCGCGGCACGCACGCTGCGATTGACCACGCGCAGCGCCTGGCCCGGCGTTTTCGCTATGTTCTGCCCTCCGACGTGCGCCAGTTCTTTCCGTAGATCGATCATGCGATCCTCGCGGATGCGCTGGCCCGGATGCTGCCGCGCAGCCCACGCTCGCAGGCGCTGGTTCGTCGCATCCTGGACAGTGGTCAGGGCGTCCTGTCGGAGGTCTACGAGATGGCGTGGTTCGTGGGCGGCGATCTATTCGCCTCGCTCCGCCCGCGCGGTCTGCCCATCGGCAACCTGACCTCGCAATGGTGGGCGAACTGCTTCATGAACGACCTGGACTGGTTCGTCACGCGCGGCCTCGGCTGCCGCGGCTATGTGCGCTATGTCGACGACATGCTGCTGTTTGGCGACGACGCCAGCACCCTCGCGCATTGACGCGACGCCCTCGTCGACCGGCGCGCCCGACTGCGCCTGACCCTGCACGAACGCGCCGCCCAAGTCCGGCCAGTCGACGAGGGCATCCCGTTCCTGGGCTTTGTCGTCTTTCCGACCCACCGGCGGCTGAAGCGGCGCAAGGGCGTTCACTTTGTTCGCCGGTTGCGGGCCATGCTCGCCGAGGGCGACCGCCCGCAAATTGAGGCCGCAGTTCGGGGACGGATTGATCAGGTCCGGTACGCGGATTCCTGGGGCCAGCGCCATTCCGTTTTGGCCAACGTGGGCTTGTTGGCAGACCATGAGTGAGGAGATGGTGATCTTCACCCGCTGCTATGACTTTCTGTCCTGGCTGTTGCCCCTGCGGGCAAATTCCCGCGCGAGCATCGCTTTGTGGTTACGGCGAGGCTTCAGTCGGCAGCGCTCAACTTCCAGGGGTTGCTGATCGAGGCCAATGCGTTGCGCGGGCAGGGCCGCGCAAGAAAGCTCGCTGAGGCCGACGCTGAATTGCTGAAAGTCCGCCTATACTTGCGGCTGTGCAATCGGTGGAGCTGGTTGAACAACGGCCAGTACCAGCACGTATCGCAAATGGTCGCCGACCAGGGGGCGCTTGCTCGGCGGCTCGTTCAACAACAATGCCCGCGACGTGCGGTGCGCGTACCGCAACAAGAACAATCCGAACAACCACAACGACAACAACGGTTTTCGGGTAGTTGCGCGCCTTACATCTCTCGTGGTCCGCCGCCGGAAATGGCAGGCGACGCAGCCGAGGCGACGAGAGGTGGCGCAGCCGGAGTCCCGGCCGCGGCGCGAGCCGCGGGCGAATACACAACAGCCCCGCCGCCTGAGCCGCAAGGCGTCCGCGGTGGGGCGCGACATACCTCAGCCTGAGTGATCCGACCACTAACCCCCCGTTAACGCGGCAGGCCGACGCCGAAGCGATCCGACCGCCCACTGACAGTCCGGCGTGTGGTTACTCCTTAGCCCCAAGCACGGCGAATAGCGTGCTTGGGGCAAAGTCCGGGACAGTGCGCCTCTGCGCGACTGTCATTCCGAACGCGCTCCATTGAGATTGCGCATTCGAAAACGTATCGGGATGCGTGAAGAATCCCCGGAACCTATGGCCATCGCGACGGAAATCGGGCCACGCGCGCGTTTGCCGACACGCGCGCTCCCGTTGGACGGTCACAGGGATTCCTCACGCGCCCGTTTCGCTCAAACCTGCCAACGGTGTGTGGGCGCGTTCGGAATGACAGTCGCGAGAGTACGTGCGCGCCGAACTGCCCCGCCGCGGGCCGCAGCTGGGCTGAGCAGTTACGGCGTGTGCGATAATCCAAACAGGTCAATATGACCTGTTGGAGCGCAGCATGACCAAACACGACATCAGCGTGGGCGAAGCCAAGGGCAAGTTCTCCGAGCTCATCTCGCGGGCGGCGGCCGGCGAGCGCTTTGTCATCCATCGCCGAAACAAGCCGGTCGCCGTGCTGGTCAGTCCGGGCGACCTCGAAACGCTGACCCGCCAGACGCGGACGGCGCTGTCGCTCGCCCGTGCGGCCGGCCAGCGCGAGGCGATCCTGGCCGGCATCACGGCGGGAGAGCTGCACCCGGCTATGGCGGCCTTCGGACTCGCCAGCGATGATGCTGAATGGGCGCGCCTGGCCCTGGAACTCGCCCGGCCGCGCGCGGGGAAAATCCGCCGCAAGCCCATCACCCTATGACCCTCCGCGTCCTGGACACCGATCATCTCGTGGCGATTCTGCGCGGAAAGCTCGACTTGAGCAGGCGTGTTGCCCCGGCGGAGGGGCTGGCAACAACCTCGGTTTGTGTGGCCGAACTCGCCCATGGCGCGCATCGATCGGCTCGGCCGGCCGAAAACCTTACCCGGGTTGACGCGTTGCTTGCGGCGTTCGAAATCCTGCCTTTCGACGAAGCGGCCGCGCGTGTCTTTGGGCTGATTCGGGCGGCCCTTGAGAATGCGGGTCACCCGCTCGACGTGATGGATTTACAAATCGCCAGCATTGCGCTGGCGCATCGCGCCACGCTGGTCACCCACAACGCCCGCCACTTCGGGCGAGTGCCGCAGCTGACTCTGGACGACTGGATGTGATAGATACTTCTCACCCGTGACCGACCGAGCCACCCGCCTCGACCTCCTGCGCGACGCCGTCTTCATCGTGGCTGGGGCCTTCATCCAGGCCATCAGCGTGGTGATGTTCTACAACCCGGCCAACCTGGCGCCGGGCGGGGTGAGCGGCCTCGCCCTGATCCTGAACCGGCTGTGGGGGTTGCCAATCGGCGTGTTAATCATGGTCCTCAACTTGCCGCTTCTCGCGCTCGGGATGCGAACGTTGGGTGGCTGGAAGTTCCTGGCCCGCACGGTGGTCACGACCGTGCTATACGCCACGTTCACGGCGCTGCTTGAGGAGACCCAGCTTATCCGGCCGATCACCCAGGATGTGATCCTGAATACGTTGTACGGGGCCATCATCGGCGGGGTCGGCATGGGGCTGGTGCTGCGCGCCCAGGCGACCACCGGCGGGACGGACATCCTGGCCCTGCTCCTCATGCGCGGGCGGGGCATCCCGCTCAGCCAGAGCTATGTCCTCACCGACGCGGCCGTCTTCGTCGCGGCGGGCGCCATGTTTGGTTGGGATCGGGCGTTGTATGCCTTCATCGCCAACTACGTGGGCGGGCTGGCGGCCGAGGCCACCAGCTCTGGGGCGAACGTCAGCCGGACCGCCATCATCATTACCTCGGCGCCCGAGGCGGTCTCGCGCAGTGTGCTCGACGACATGCAGCGCGGGGTGACTGCATGGACGGGCACCGGAAAATTCACCGGGACTGAGCGGCCGATCCTCTTCATCGTCGTTGGCCGGGCCGAGATTGCCACCCTCAAGGCGATTGCGCATCGCGCCGATCCGAATGCCTTTGTCGTGATTGGCCAGGCGCAAGAGGTTTTCGGCGAAGGCTTCAAGCGCCTTAACCGGGATTAGATTCGGCTCATCAACCCGTTGTAAACTCCCGGTTCTATGAGCGCGACTGACACCACCCCGAATGCGTCCGCCACCGGCCGTGAGGCGACCCGAGATCGGATTCGACCCGCCATGGTTGCCGTCAGCGACATTGCCGTGGGCGCAGCCGATGACGGCCTGCCGAAACTGGCCCGCCGCCCGGAGTGGCTGAAAGTCCGCGCCCCGTCCGGCGAGTCGTTCCACAACCTCAAGCGCCTGATGCGAAGCAAGAGCCTGCATACGATCTGCGAAGAGGCCAACTGCCCGAACATCTCCGAGTGCTGGGAGCGCGGCACGGCCACCTTCCTGATTATGGGCGATGTGTGCACCCGCTCGTGCGGGTTCTGCGACGTCAAGACCGGCATGCCGAATCCGCTCGATTGGGCGGAGCCCTACCGGGTTGCGCAGGCCGTCGTGGACATGGACCTCAAACATGTGGTCATCACGTCGGTCAACCGCGACGAGCGCAAGGATGGCGGCGCGCCGATCTTCGCCCTGGCCATCCGGCGCATCCACCAGGTCAAGCCCGACTGCACCATCGAAGTTCTCATCCCCGACTTCAAGGGCAATGAAGCCGCGCTCGAGATCGTGATGCGCGATCAGCCGGATATTCTGAACCACAACGTGGAAACCTGCGAGCGCCTGTTCAAGAAAGTGCAGCCGCAGGACAACTACGAATGGGCCCTGTCCACCCTGCGCAACGCCCGCAAGCTCGACCCGTATGCGGTGACGAAGAGCGGGATGATGCTGGGCCTGGGCGAGACGCGCGATGAAGTCATCCAGGTCATGCGCGATCTGCGCGAAGTGGATGTCGATATCCTAACGCTCGGGCAGTACCTGCAGCCCAGCAAGAAGCATCTCCCCATCGAGCGCTACTGGGCGCCTGAGGAATTTGCCGAATTCCGTAAGCTGGGTTATGAGATGGGCTTTAAGTGGGTCGAAAGCGGACCGCTGGTGCGGAGTTCCTTCCGGGCCGATTTCCAGGCCAGGGCGCTGTCACGGCGCTGGCGGGCACTGCAAGCGGCCACCGCTAGCGCGTAAAGCAAAGTGCGCCCGGATTCCGGCGGGCGAGCCGCCCGCGCTCCATCGGGTCCCGCGGCATGTCGACCCTGACAGGTTTCTTACAACTTTTTCATCCGGTTACCAGCTTGGTGAGTAGGATGAAGCGATATGCGCGCCAAGAAGTCCTCCTGGGCCGGCCGGTTGCTTGTGGCCGGGGTCGTATTCCTGGCGCTAGCCGCGGCCGTTGCCGTGGTTATTCGTCTCACCCGCCCGGTCATCCTGCCGGCGATGGCGCCGGCGCCCTTGCTGTCCATCACGTATTTCTCAACGGCGACACCTGCCGGAGGCGTGCCCAGGGAGACCGTCACAGCCATCGCCCGTGAGCGCGAGGTTCGCCGAATCAGCCAGGCTGCCACGACCGTTGCGCGCGCCACCACGGTTGCGGCCCTCGCGTCACCGACGCCCCGGCCCGTCCGGCGCATCGCGTCCACACCGCTGATCACACCCGAGATTGCCGTGACGCCAACCGCTGCCCCTGCGGCCGTATTGGCCGTTTCGACGGCCACGCCGGCGCCGCCGGGCCAGCAGGCGGTCAGCCCTGCCTGCGCCCAGACCGAAGGAAAGCTTGTCCGCGATGTTGTCCACAGCGCCGCCCTGGGTCAGGCGATCCCGATACAAATCTTTGTGCCGCCGTGCTTTGAGCCAAAGCAGTATCGCTATCCCGCGCTATACCTGCTTCAGGGCAGCGGCGACGTTGAGGGCCAATGGCCGCGGATTGGTTTCGTGGACAAAGCGAACAAGTTGATGGCCTCGGGCGAGTTGCCGCCCTTCCTGATCGTCATGCCTGACACCGATATCGAGCTGGGTGACGCCAGCAAATACCTGTATTCTTCAGGCGGTCCCGGTTCGTATGAGGACTTCATCGTCAACGAATTGATCCCCCTGATCGATTCGAAGCACGCTGGCTGGAATGACCCAACGGGGCGGGCGATTGGCGGCATCTCGCGGGGCGGCTATTGGTCGCTCGAGATTGCCTTTCGGAATCCGCGCGTTTTCGGATCGGTCGGCGGGCATAGTCCGGTCATCTCGTCGGACTACCTCATCGGCGCGCCGGATGATTTTCAGATGACGATGATGGCGCATTCCCTGGAGGATCTGAAAGTATTGCGGGTCTTTCTGGATGTCGGAAATGAGGATACCTGGACCATGCGCGGCCCGGATGAGCTGTCACACACCCTGTCGATGTTGGGCGTCCGGACACAGTTCACGATCGGGCCCGGCACGCATGAGGACGCTTACTGGGCCTCGCGGGTACTAGACTATCTGGCGTTCTACACCGCCCCCTGGTTTGCGGCCTCGCCGGTAGCGGCCGCGCGGTAACAGGCGCAGTAGCAGTAGCGCTGATCGCGAAGGGCCATATCTCACGCGAAGGCGCGAGGCCGCAACGATGGGGAAGTATGTCACGCCGAGGCTTCGCGCCTTCGCGTGAGAACAAATCTCAGCGTCCTGTGAGGCGCCCTGGGCCGATGAGACAATACCCGCTCAATCTGTCTGCGAGGACATGTTCATGCGCCGTCGACTGCTGCTTATTGTTGGAATCCTAACCAGTGTTGCGCTGCTTGCGCTGGCGGTGCGCGGCTTGCGTCTCGACGAGTTTCTGTCGGATTTGCGCCAGGCGAACCTGTTCTGGCTGATCCCCGGCATCGGCGCGTATTTCATCGCCGTCCTGGTTCGAGCGGTGCGCTGGCATTTCCTGCTCCGCCCGAACAAGAGCATTCCCGCGCCGCAGTTGTTCCCCATCGTCGTCATCGGCTACATGGGTAATAACATCTATCCCGCCCGGATTGGCGAGCTGGTCCGAGCGTATGTTCTGCGCCGCAAGCACGGTGTGCCCATCGCCTTTACCCTCTCGACGGTCCTGCTTGAGCGGTTGATGGACGCCATCGTCATGCTTGGATTCGTCCTGATCGGCCTGCCGCGCGCCGCGGGCCTTTCGGATCAGGTGCGGGCGGCCCTGGGTGTGGCCGCGATCGTCTTTGGGCTCGCCGTCTTGGTCTTTTTCGGGTTCGCGCTGGCGCCTCGAGCTTCGGCCCGCGTCGCCGAGCGGATCATCAACCGGGTCGTGCCCGTAAAGCTGGCGCCCCGGCTGATTGGATTTGTCGAGCGCTTTGTCGAGGGCGCCCGGAGCCTCAAGAAACCCGCCGACCTGGCCGGGCTGGTCCTGACCAGCCTGGTGGTCTGGCTGATCGAGACTGTCAAATACTGGTGCATCGCCCAGGGGTTTGGGATGACGACGACCTATCCGGACCTCATGCTGGTGAATGGCATGTCGAACCTGTTCACGATCCTGCCCGGGCTGCCGGGCGCGGCAGGCACATTCGATAGCGGGAGTATTTTGGCGCTTGAAGCCCTGGGTGTGCCGCTGGCGCTGTCCACCGCGTATACCGTCGTCCTGCACGTCGCTCTGTGGTTGCCGGTCACGGCCCTGGGGGCCTTCTTCATGCTCCGCGAAGGGCTGAAGTGGAATGACTTCCGGCGGGCCGAGACTGCGGGCGCGGTCTCGGAGTAGCCAGTCACAAGAGAAGTTAGCGAAGGAAAGACGCGGCGGTACAATCGTCAGGATGTCAAAGACACCCCTTCGAATTGCCGTCATTGGCGCGGGCGCGGCCGGCCTGAGCGCGGCGTTTGACCTGCTCAAACAAGGCCACGCCGTCACGGTATTTGAGGCCTCGGACAAGCCGGGCGGTCTGGCGGCCGGATTCAAGCAACCCAATTGGGACTGGACGGTCGAAAAGTTCTATCACCACTGGTTTGCGTCGGACGCCGATATGCTCGCCCTGGCCGCCGAGATGGGGGTGAGCGACAAAGTCAAGTTCATGCGCCCGGTGACGGTCTCCTATTTCAAAGGCCAGTTCTATCAGCTCGATTCTCCCCTGTCGGCCCTGCTTTTCCGAGGGCTGAACCTGCTCGACAAGATACCGTTCGGTTTGTCGGGCATCTTCCTCAAGCTCACCTCAAACTGGAAATCCCTGGAGCAGTACACCGCCCATGACTGGCTATCGCGCTGGATGGGAAAGGGCGCCTACGCGCTGCTGTTTGAGCCGCTGCTGGTCGGCAAGTTTGGAGAGTACGCCCGGCAGGTCAACATGGCCTGGTTCTGGGCCCGAATCAAGGCCCGGACCAGCAAGCTAGGCACGTATGTCGGCGGTTTCCAGGCGTTCTTCGATGACCTGGCCGCCCAGGTCACGGCGCGCGGCGGCACGATTGCGTACCGCGCTCCAGTCGAGCGCCTGGAGGATGACCCGGCGTCCGGCGCATGGACGGTCAGGCTGCGGAATGGCGATACCAAGACGTTTGACAGGGTCGTCAGCACGGTCTCGCCAAGGCTGATGACGAAGCTCGCCCCTCAGCTTCCGGCGGATTATCTTGGCGCCCTGGGCAATCTCAAATCACTCGGCGCGGTCGTGGCCGTGTTCGCTCTGAAACAGCAGTTGAGCGAAAAGGGCCACTACTGGCACAATCTACCCAAGAGCGCTGGTTTTCCCTATCTTGCGTTGTGCGAGCACACCAATTTTGTTTCGCCCGAGTATTTTGGCGGTCAGCGTCTGGTGTATTGCGGCGACTATCTGGCCGCCGACCATCCCTATTTCAAGATGAGCGACGCGGAGATCCTGGCCGTCTTCGCCCCATCCCTCAAGCGCTTCAACCCGGCCTTTGACGAGAGCTGGATAGAGGGCGCGTGGGTTTTCCGCGAGGCATATGCCCAGCCCGTGCCGCTGGTCAATCACTCGCGCAACATCCCGGCCGTCAAGACCCCGCTGGCGGGCCTGTGGTTTGCTTCGATGAGTCACGTCTACCCGTGGGACCGCGGCACGAACTATGCGATTCAGATCGGGCGCAGGGTGGCAACGGCGTTGGGGGCGGAGGGATAGGGGGCCGGAGGGTTGGGCGTCTTCAGCCGCCGGAAAGGCGCTCAAGCTGCGCGACCGCCGCCCGGAAATCCTTCGGATAGGGCGCCTCGAACGTCATCGCCTCGCCCGTGGCCGGATGGCGGAGTGTAAGCGACATCGCGTGCAGGGCGGTTCGGGCGATCAGCGGACGCTCTTCGCCGGTATCGTGGGCGGAAGGCCGGTATCCGCGCTTGATCGCTGACAGCAGAAGCGGCTTGCCATCGCCATACAACGGATCCGCCACGAGCGGCGTGCCTAATGACGCCGCATGCGCCCGGATCTGGTGCGTGCGGCCGGTCTCTGGCACAGCCTCCAGGAGCGCATAGCCCTTGAAGCGCTTGAGCGTCCGGAAGTTGGTCGTCGCCGCCTTTCCTTCGCGCGAATCGATCACCGTGCGATGCTGCTTGTCGCCGTCGGCGCGCAAGGGGGCATTGACCACACAACTCTCCTGTAACGGCATTCCCGCGCACAGGGCGTGATAGAGCTTGGCGGTTTCGCGGCCCTCGAATTGCAGGCTAAGCGCGCGATGGGTGGTCTCCGTGCGGGCAAAGACGATGACGCCAGTGGTGTCGCGGTCCAGGCGGTGGATCACCCAGACCTTGCCCATCTCGTCACTCAGAACGGTGTGCAACACCTCTCCGGCTTCGCGATACGGGTCGTGGGCGGTGCTGACGCCGGCCGGTTTGTTGACAACGACGATGTCTTCGTCGACGTGGAGGATATCAAGTTTCATAGGGTAATGGACAATGGACAATGGACAACGATCTAATTTGACTCGTTACAAATCAACGCAGAACAGCGACACTTTTTTGTCCATTGTCCATTGTCAACGCAGGCTGGCGACGTCGATGAACCGGACGACGTCGTCGGCGGTGAGATAGGCCAGGCTCTTGCTGTCCGGACTGAAGGCGATGGCGACGGCGAATGTGGGCGCCTCGATCCGCAGCACGATTTTGCCAGACCGACTGTCATTGAGGGTAAGCGCGTTTCCCGAGCCGGCGCTGGTGGGCGCCAACGCAGCCAGCCACTTGCCGTTCGGGCTGAACGCGGCTCGCAGGGTCTGGACCTGCTGCGGCGAGGCGGCTTCGCCGACCGGCCCGGCCGCTACAAAGCGGACCGCCGGCGGCGACCAGTTCAGGACCTTGATCCCGTCAAGCGGCGACACGACCAGGAGCGACTCGTTGTCCGGGCTCATGCTGAGTTGCAGGTTACCGGGATCGCGCCGAAACTGGCGGACGATCGCGCCGCTCCAACTGGCGAGGCGCTCGCTGCGGGCGATGTCCCAGACCTCAACTGCGTCTCCTTTCGCGACCAGCATTTTTCCGTAGTCGGGGCTGATCGCAAAGCCGTCAAACGAAGCCGGCTCGCCCGCCTTGTAGGGGCGGTAGTAGCCTGTGTTCACCCGATTCTGAAAACTATAGTAACGGACCTCCGTGCCATCCCGGGGCCGATAGAACAAGTAACCGCCCTCCGTTGAGAAACGCGGCTGTGAGGCGCCGGGGAAGAACTGAGTGACCGCCGCGTCGGCGCTGAAATCGACGACATTGATCCCGGTTGCCGCGTCGGCGCCCGAGCTGTTCCGATTCGTGCCCGCCCCGTCGGTGACCGCGAGGCGGATTCCGTCAGGGCTCCACACCATGTCGGTTGGCTGGCGCACGTCGAGGGTCATCAATCGGATGAGCCGGCCGCTGGCCGGATCCAGCAAAGCCAATCCCCCACCCACCCGTGGCGTGGCCAGAATCCGCCCATCCGCGTTAAAGGCAATTGCGCGCCCGGAGTTTGAGGCGCCCTGGGCATATCCGGCGACCGCGTTCACTAATTCGCCGAGCTCCAGATTCCACAGGCTGAAACCGTCATTGGCGATCACGATGGCGCGCGTGCCGTCCGGTGAAGCGACGATGCTCTGCGCCCCAAAACGGCTGGCAGAGAGGGTCAACTTGCGCAGCGCCCGGCCCGACTTCACGTCCATCAGCGTAAGGGTGGCCTCATCCCGGCTGGCGGCCGCGGTCACGATCAACACGGCGCTGCCATCGGCGTTGGCCCAGATGGGGCGTCCGAAGCCAGTGCCGTCGCGGACAGTCGTGATGATCTGGCCGGAGTTCAGATCGAGCGCCAGGACGCCGTTAAGGTCGCCGACGAAGGCCCGCTGGCTGTCGGCGCTGAACACCGCTTCGGCGACAAAACCGCCCGGATTTCGGAATGAGCGCGCGGGGGTGTCCTTGCGCGCGTCGATGAACTCAAGACCTCGCCCGAAAGCGATCGCGGTGACCCAGTTGCCATCCGGGCTGAACCGGACATCCGACGCGCGCCCGACGAGGGTGACGACGGGCCGAAGCAGCGCGCCGGTCGCGCTGTCGCGTATCTCGATGGCGTTGTCGGTCGTCGCCACCGCAATGCGATTTGCGCTGAAGTGGTAGTCAATCGATACGACTCGGGTGGCCAGCACAGACGGCAGAATGGCGCCGCGCGATTCGAACGTCGCGGCGTCTCGGAGCGTGACGCCGTTTGCGCCGCCGCCGGCAGTAGCGATCACAGCGGCGTCCGGGCTGATCCGGGCCAGGGTTTCGTAGGTCAGGTTGCAGGCTTTGAAGCGAAGGGTGGATGCGTCATAGACAAAAAACCCGGCCGAGCTGCGGACCCATACCGACCGGCCGTCGGGCGCCCAGAGCGCACGGCTGATCGCCCCGCGGCCGACGCGAGTGAGGGCGCCGCTACCGAATCCCAGGTTGCAGTCGTCGTCGGTCCGCTCTGCGATCGGCTGGGGCGTTGGCGTTGGGGTTGGTTTGACCTCAGGCGGGCGACCGAACCAGGCGATCCCGGCGACGATCAGGCCCGCGAGGCTCAGTGCGGCGCCGGCTCCAATCAATCGCGCTAGCGCGCTTCGCGACAGGCGAAATGCCGGGCGGATTTCTTCATTCGCCCGGGCCGTGCTTTCCCTGGCGCCCACATAATCCCGGCCTGGCGGGATCGCCAGCCCGGACTGGGTGGCCAGCGCGTGGCCGATCGTGTCCTCTTCAAACAAGCCCTGGAGTTCAACATCCCGGGCCTCGTCATCGGCCCGCGCCAGCGCCTCGGCCAGCTCGCGTTTGGCGCACCGAAAACGGCGCATCGCCTCGCTTCCTGAACAACCCATGGCGCTGCCAAGAGACTCGTCTTTCAGGCCAAAAACAAATCGCAACGCGACCACGGCTCGGGCGTCGGGCGCCAGCCCGCCCAGGGCCTCCCAGATCAGCCCGCGCATTTCGCGCTCGACGACTTTCTCTTTGCCGCTGGAATCG
>JBKJQK010000558.1:0-11258 GCA_046594095.1 Anaerolineae bacterium
GGACGCGCAGACCCGCGGCTGGGACTGGTTCTCACTCCAGTTGAGCGATGGGACCGAGTTGATGTATTTCCGGCTGTGGCAGGCGGAGAACCGCGACGGCGCTTCGAGCAGCGGGACGTGGGTGTTGGCCGACGGCACGACCCGGGCGTTGACGCGCGCCGACGTTGTCATGACACCGTTGGGCAACTGGCGCAGCCCGGAGAATGGCGCAACGTATCCGAGCGGCTGGCGGATCCAGATCAAGGACCGCGGCGTTGACCTGCGCGCCATGCCGCGAATCCCGGACCAGGAAATGAATCTTTCGTCGGCCTATTGGGAGGGCGCGGTGACGGTCACCGGCGAGTCTGGCGGGCGGGCGGTCACGGGCGCAGGCTACGTTGAACTGACCGGATATGCTGGGGCGATGAGCGAGAAACTGTAACCAGCTTAAGCGACCTTAAATGCAGCTTCGAGGTGTGTATAATCCCGCGCCGATCTTGAAATGAAATCTGCTGCGAGGAAAATCCTGTTGATTCAGGGCGGGCTGGGCGAGTCCGTTGGCCTCGCGCTAGAGCGCAGCGGCTATCCAGTGACGTGGGTGCGGACCGCCAAGAGCGCGCTCTCGCACGTGGAGAAGGACAAGCCCGTTCTAGTCATTGTCGATCTTCCATCGCTGCGGGTCGATGCGGGCAAGTTATGCCAGGCCATCAAGCGTATTGGCGAGACCCACGTTCTGTTTCTGGGCGCCGAGGGCGAGGACGCAGAATCCCGCGGATGCGCGGAGTGCGCGGATGGCTTCATCGCCCGGCCGCTGCAGCTGCGGCGTGTGCTGGCCAAGGTCGAGAAGCTCATGCCGGCCGGCCAGGCGGCTGAGCTCCGCTGCGGCGATCTGATCTTGCGCCCCTCCGACGGTGTGCTGCGCAAACGGGGTGATGAAATTCGCCTCAACCCGAAGCTATCGAAGCTCCTTCAGCTCTTCATGCAGCATCAGGGCGAGATCATCACCCGCAAACTGTTGATGCAACAGGTTTGGGAGACGTCGTATATGGGCGACACGCGCACCCTCGACGTGCACATGCGCTGGCTGCGCGAGCGGATCGAAGACGACCCGACCGAACCGCGCTATCTCAAAACAATCCGGCGCCAGGGATACCGGTTCGAGAATCCCAAAGCGCGAAGGCCCTAACGTATGAACATCGTCATTACCGGTTCCATCGCCTACGACTATCTGATGACCTTCCCGGGGTTATTCACCGACCACATCCTGCCGGAACAGCTGGCCCGAATAAGCCTTAGTTTCCTGGTGGACCGGATGGAACGCCGGCGGGGCGGGTGCGCGCCGAATATGGCGTACACCCTGGCGTTGCTGGGCGAGCGACCGACCATCATGGCGACGGCCGGACAGGACTTTGGCGAGTATCGTGATTGGCTTGAGCGCCACGGAGTTGATACGTCGCTCATACGCGACGTGCCGGGAAAATTTACCGCCTCGTTCTTCTGCAACACCGACAACGCCAACAACCAGATCGCATCGTTCTACACCGGCGCGATGGCTGACGCGGCGGACCTGTCGTTCAGCACCACCCCGCGCCCGGATCTGGTCATTGTTTCGCCCAATGATCCGACCGCGATGGTGAAACACGCGACCGAATGCCGCGAAATGGGAATCCCCTATATTTACGATCCCGGCCAGCAATGCGCGCGTTCGTCCGCGGAGGAGATCAACGCGGGTCTTCTGGGAGCCTATATCGTCATTGTTAATGACTACGAGCTTGAGCTCATCCGACAAAAGACCGGGCAGAATGAGGCCGACATCCTCGCGCACGCTCAGGCCTTGATTGTTACAAAGGGCGAGAAAGGCTCAACGATTTTGCTTCGCGGCCAGACGATTGAGATTCCGGTCGTGCCCGAAGAGCGGGTAATCGACCCGACGGGGGTCGGCGACTCATATCGGAGCGGCCTGCTCAAAGGCCTGGCTGTGGGCGCGGATTGGGAGACCTGCGGGCGGCTCGGAAGCGTCGCGGCTACATACGCCCTCGAACATGTGGGGGGCCAAAGCCACACCTTCACCTGGGATGAGTTCAAAGCCCGCTACGAGGCTCACTTTGGGCCCCTACAACTTGCCTGACCCGCGAGCGGGTCGGATAAACTATGGTGTTGTGTTCACGATACGGCATGCCAGTCCCCCGGCTGGGTATGCAACCTGGAGTCCCGGTCGCGTCGTGGCCTGACAAAATTCGATACGATTCAAAGAGGTTCACGAATAATGGAATTTGACGTCAAAGATGCCAACCAGGCCCAGGCCGGTCGCTACAAGATTGAATGGTCCGAAGCGGAGATGCCCGTGCTCAAGGCGATTCGGGAGCGCTTCGCAAAGGAACAGCCGCTCAAGGGCTTGCGCGTGTCGGCCTGCCTGCACGTGACAAGTGAGACAGCCGCGCTGATGAGGACACTTCAGTCCGGCGGGGCGGACATCGTGCTGTGCGCGAGCAACCCGCTCAGCACCCAGGACGAGGTCGCCGCGTCGCTGGTCGCCAACGACGAAATCCCGGTCTATGCCATCAAGGGAGAGGACAACGCGACCTATTACCGGCACCTGAACGCGGCGCTGGATCATCATCCCCAGATGACGATGGACGATGGCTGCGATCTTGTGAGCGTGCTGCACAAGGAGCGCAAGAGCCAGATCAAAGAAGTCCAGTGCGGGACAGAGGAAACCACCACCGGCGTCATTCGCCTGCGCGCGATGGCCAAGGACAAAGCCCTCAAGTTCCCGGTGCTGGCGGTCAATGACAGCATGACCAAGCACTACTTCGACAACCGCTATGGCACAGGCCAGAGCACCATTGACGGGGTTATCCGCGCGTCAAATATTCTGTTGGCTGGGCGGACGGTTGTTGTCGCAGGCTACGGATGGTGCGGGCGCGGCGTCGCGTCGCGCGCGCGCGGGATGGGCGCCCACGTCATCGTCACCGTAGTCGATGCGATGAAGGCCCTCGAGGCGTCCTTGAGCGGCATGACCTGATACCCATCCATCAGCGCCTCGCCCCGCGGCGACGTGTTCATCACCCTGACCGGCGACAAGAACGTCCTGGACAGCGAGCACCTTAAACTCATGAAGGACGGCGCGCTCCTGGCGAACTCGGGCCACTTCAACGCCGAGATCAACATTGCCGCGCTGGAGAAGCTCAGCAAGGGCGCGCCGCGCCAGGTCCGGCCGTTTGTGCAGCAATACACCTTGAAGAACGGGCGCAAGTTGAACCTGCTGGGCGAGGGCCGGCTGATCAACCTGGCCGCCGCCGAGGGCCACCCGGCCGCCGTGATGGATATGAGCTTTGCGAACCAGGCCCTGGGCGCTGAGTACATGGTTCAGAACTTCAAGACCATGAAGCCGAATGTGTACACCATTCCCGAGGAGATCGACCGAAAAATCGCCGCATTGAAGCTGGCCAGCATGGGCGTCAAGATCGACGTCCTGACCGATGAGCAGGCTGCTTACCTGGCGAGCTGGGAAGAGGGAACCTAGTTCCGTTCCGTCCACCTGGATTCAAAGGCCCCGCCGCGAAAAACCCGGCGGGGCCCCCTTTTGTTTGTGGCTGTGATGCGTAACGCCGAAACCTAAGATACGGCTCGAATCGCCCCAGGCGGGGCGCACCTTTCAGGCGCCGTCAACAGGATGACGCTACTGATATCGGCCGGGCTCGGCCTTCATCTGATTGTTGAGCGTGTAGGCTGAGATCCCGGCGGCCACCCAGATCAAGGGGAAACACAGGCATCCGATCCCGACGGTCAGCAAGCCAATCAGGCCCATGATCACCCACCATGCGATCGAGCCGACGAGCCACCAGATTCCTTTGTCCGACTTTCCGGCGTACATCCAGCCAATGCCCATCAAACCGAAAAGGATTCCCGGCAGCAACTCGATGAGGAGGGCGGTGGCTTTGCTCTTGGGCGGTTGGCCGGTCGCATACGGCGGCACGTATTGGGACTGTCCGTATGGCGGCGGATACTGCGGCTGTCCATACGGCGGTGCCGGTGCCTGTGCATACTGCGGAGGCGGGTATTGCGGTTGGCCGTAGTGGGGCGGCGGAGGCGCCATCGGTGGCGGACTGGATAGCGGCGGCTGGAGGGGCGGGTACTGCGACTGACCGAATTGCGGCGGGGGCGTTTGCGGCTGACCCGCTTGCGGCGCTGGCGATCCGCCAGAGATGCCTTCGACATATGTCATGTCCGGCACGTCGTCGGTCCTGGCCGGTTCAATGAGGCTCGATGATCCGGGGGCAATCTCGGCTGAAGCACCCGTGTTCGGAGGCACATCCAGGTCAGGCGGTTCGACGATGGGCGGCTGCCACATCGGCCCAATATTTGCGTTCATGGGTGGCGGCTGCGCGGTTGCCTGGGGCGGCGCGGCCGGGTTGAGCGGATCGTTGCCAATGGCTTCAAACTGGTCAGCGAGGGATTTTGCGGCCGCGGCCGCCTCGCTCGAAGTCCGCGACGCATCGTCGACAAGTCGATCCGCCTCGTACACTGCTGCAGGAACGCCTGCGCCGCAGTTGGGACAATGGGCGACCATCCCTTCGGGAAGGGCACGGCCACACGTTGGACAGAACTTCATTTTGATGTCTCCTTGGCGCGCATTACCATGCGCATCTAAAACCAGCGTCGTCTGGGGCATCGTCGGGCCAGCGCTGAATCTGCGCCTTACAGTGTACGCTTTCGCGGGTCTCGCGAAACGAACCGCCCCGAAGCGCGCGCTGGGTTCCGGCGCGACCGAACGCCCTCGGCCGAACCTCGGTGCTGGTCCACTCCCACACATTTCCGCACAGGTCGAAAACCTGATATGGGCTGGCGCCGGTTGGGTAGCGAGTTACAGAACAGGCCTTCCCGAGTCTGGATTCGGCTGAATTGCACCGGGACGAGTCCCACTCCTCGCCCCATGGATACCGGGTCCGGGCGAGACTGGCCGCGGCGCGCTCCCATTCCTCGGCCGTCGGAAGCCGTTTTCCCAGCCACTCAGCATACGCGATCGCGTCGAACCAGGTGATGCCCGTAATCGGATGCGCCTGGGTGTCGGCAGAAGGTTCCCCGATCGGTTGCCATGCTTTTGGTGGCCGGCCATGGGTCTGTTTGATGAAATGGGCGTACTGCCGCCGGGTGACGGGATAGGCGTCGATCAAGAATTCCGGAAGATCAACCACGCCTCGCCCATCGCGCCGACTCTCGGCCGGAATGCGGCGCATATGGGCGTGATCGGCGGGCAGTACCCGGCGCGCGACGCTCAATATGCTCTCTTCGGCGGTCTCACCGGCCCCCTCGGGCCGGCGACCCGGCGCCGCATCAGGTTCGGCCGGAGGCGGCGGCAATGGCCGATCCACGGCACTGTCCCAGTCAAGCCGCGGCCGTAGCTTTTGGCAGGCGTTGAGCAACTCCGGGAGCAGGCGGTTTCCGCGGGCCAGATCGATGAGGTCGGCCGCTTTCCCGTCTCGAGTCGCGCTACCGAGGTTGCCGAAAGCGAAGTCGAGCTCGAAGCACAACAGGCGCAGATCTTCCGTCGCAAATCCGAGTTTGAGCAACACGAGAAGCCGGGTGCGATTGTTTGGACCGGTGGTGGAGATTGGCGTTTCGGACATGACGCATCATGCTGCGCGTTGATCGAGCGCCTTGCCGCACGACATGCAAAACTTGTAGGCGGGCTGGGTTGGCGCGCCGCAATTCGAGCACTTGCCATCGACGACGGGTGTGTTCACCCGGAGGTAGTCGCCATTCAGGATTCGTTCAAATTCGCGCGATTCGACCCAATCGTTGAGGTGCTTGGCGCGCTCGACGGCAAAGGGGTGGGTGCCTTTGAAGAAACCCGCCGCAAGCAGCCGGTAGACTTTGTCGGTATTGGTCTGGTCGAGACCCTCGCCGTAGGCCCTGGCCTGTTCGAGAAACTCGCCCGGGTCAAGTTGATCGCGCCATGCGGCACTGCCGCCGGCAAGTTTCATCAACATGGAAACGCATGGGCGGGCATCCTGAGTGACGAGGAGCGCGGCCCGATCGCAGCTTAGCTCCGCGCGCCGGCTCCAGACTTGCAACGCTGCCTCGACCGGCATTGAGAGCAGCGCGCCGATTCCGAAGGTGAGGTCGCCCAGTACAGAACTGAGCGCGCCAATAGACTCGGCCATCGTGTTGTACAGAATGTGGCCGCATTTGATGTGCCCAAGCTCGTGCCCGATGATGCCCCGCAACTCGTCCTCACTCATCAGTTCGAGCAAGCCCGTGAAAATGGTGATGAAGGGCCGGGTGTTGCCCGATGTAATGGCGTTCACGGGACCCTGGGCGACGTACAGTTCAGGTTCGGGCACGTCGAGGATGGCGCAGCACTCCTGGAGTATGGCCAGCAGCTTCGCGTATTGGCGGGGTCCAGCGCGCACGTTGCTGGCAATGTTGACTACGTAGGCGAGCCGGTCGTAACCGTATTCGATGTACTTGGCGCACAGCTTCTCGAAACTCCGGTGTTTTTTGAGCTGCTCCGTCGCCTGGCGATCCAGTGGGTGCTGAAAAGCGGCGGGCGCAATTCCGGGCAGCGCCAGGCGTTGGACGGGTGCGAGCTCTGAATCCGGCATGTGCGAATCTCCTCGCGCTTATTGTAGAGGCTTGACGCAGAGGACGCAACAGGCCGGTGACGAACGTCAAGGACACAGGGTTGGCCTTAAAGCTCGTGTAAAGCGCCCGACACAGCCGCGATCAGGCGCGTTCCAAGCTCGGGGTCAGGATTGCGGCTGGGAACCCAGTAGTGCAGGCGCAGACGTGGCAAACCGTCGGCATTCATGACGGCCTCGGCAGCCGGCGGCGGATCCGTGAGCACGCCGCTGGCGCCGGCCGCCGCAATTGTTGCCCGCGCGCACACATCCCCCGCAGCGGTGCCGTCGTCGAGGCGGAATTCGAGCGTCCGGCGGAGGACCGGGTAGGCGGTCCGATTTTGCAGAATATTGCCGTAGACCAGCCGGTTTGGGATGAGCGTTTCAATCCCATCGACGGACTTGATGGTCGTCGCCCGGAGCGAAATATCGCTGACGACGCCCTCCTGGTCGGTCACCCGGATGATGTCGCCGACGACATAAGCCCGGCTGAACAGGATGAGAAGGCCCGAGATGGTGTTCTCGAGAATATCGCGCAATGCGAAACCGATGGCCAGGCTGGTCAATCCAAGCCCGGCGACAAGTGATGTGACATCAATTCCGGCCACACCCAGCGCGACGATTCCGGCGGCGGTCAGGATGGCGCCAAAGGCAAGTTGCGACAAGACCGTATCGAGGGTCTCGCCATGCCGGCCGAGTTTTGCCCGTTGAACTGCCCGGAAGATTGTCCGGCGGACAACATTGCCAATGATGAGGCCGACGATGACAATTGCGACGGCAAAGAGGATTCTGGGAAGCAGCGTCGCGAGCTGAAGGAGGATGGCCTCCAGCGCGCGGGAAATGGCATCAAGGACCAGGTTCATGGTTTGCGCTTGCGATCGGTCTTGAGCTCGCCGTCGCTGTCATAGGGACGCGACTCGGGCAGCGTATTGGGAAGAGGCGAGGTCCGCGCGAGTTGTAGTTTCAGCTTCTCGGACTTGCTCAACTTGGGTTGGGGTGGCGGCGGAGCGGGCTTGCCGGGCGGCGGCGGCGGCTCCCTGAAGACGTCCGACCAATTCTCGTATTCGCGGTTCGGCAGAGGTTTTTCGGGCCCGGCCGTGGGCCGCAGGGCGAGCTCCATCGTTCGGATGAAGTCGCCCGATGACGCGACGTTCCGAATGCCACAGGCTCGGGCGAAGTTTGCAACGGCGGCGTCCGACGTGACGAGCTGCAGGCCCTGCTTGTCTTTCTCTTCGCTCACCCGGGCGCGGATGACGTCGTCGGCCTTCTCGCCCGGGTGGGCGAAGATCACCCGAATGAGGCCGCTGACGCTTGCCTCGCGCCATTGCGAACGAATTGAATTTCGGCCGGGATCAAAGACAACGGTAATGCGCTTATTCACCCGATTGGCGTAGCGGCGCAGGCGCTCGATGAGCTTGACCTCGTCGTCGGGATCGCTCAGGGCGAGGTCTCGCATTTGGCCAATCAGATTATGGCCGTCGATGAGGATTGGCATCCCGGTATTTTAGCGGCCTCGCCCGGAGTTGCGTATAATCGCGAAACTGTGCGATGGATTGCGTTTGAACCCCGCGCGCGTCGTAGCGGCAGTCTGACAGATGTCGGGCTGCGCGGGCGGCGTTGCGTGTGAACGCGGCCGCCAGCGCGGACCAAGGCTAACGAAGGCCTCTGACATCTCGAATGTTGGGGGCCTTTTCTTTTTGCGGCATGGCCGCGAATACGGAGGTCGAGCATGATCAAAATAGGCATTTTCGGCGCCACCGGCTATACCGGCCTGGAACTTGTCCGGCTGCTTGGACGGCATCGCCAGGCGCGCCTCGTTTTCGCCCACTCGGAAAGCAATGCGGGTGCGCGCCTGTCGGATGTGATCCCGTGCCTGCTCGACGTTCCGCTAATCCGGGCGGATGACGCGCCGCTTCAGGATGTTGACGTCGTGTTCTCGTGCCTGCCCCACGCGGCCTCCGCCGAACTTTGCGCCCGGGTACTCAAGGCGGGCAAACGGGTGGTCGATTTCTCGGCCGATTTCCGGCTTCGAAACGTGCAGGTGTATCAGGCGACTTACAAGCACACCCATCCGCATCCACTGCTCCTCGAGCAGGCCGTTTATGGATTGCCCGAGCTCTTTCGCGCGGATATCGCCGCGGCCGATCTTGTGGCAAACCCGGGCTGCTACCCGACCAGCGTCATTCTTGGCGCCCTCCCGCTGCTCGAGGTTGGGGCCCTGGCGGATCCGGTCATCATCGCTGATAGCAAGAGCGGGGTGAGCGGAGCCGGGCGCAAGCCCAGCCAGATCACTCACTTTGTGGAAGTCAGCGAGAACCTCGTTCCCTACAACGTCGCGAACGTGCATCGCCACGTGCCAGAAATAGACCAGACCCTGAACGACGTCGACGGAGGACGCACCCCCGATGGGGTCAGCGTGATCTTCACTCCGCAGTTGCTGCCGATCAGCCGGGGCATGCTCAGCGCGCTCTACTTTCGGTTGACCCCGCAAGCGGCCACCCAGGATTGGCGGGCTCTGTTCGCCAAGCGCTACGAAGGTGAGCCCTTCGTGAGGGTCCTGCCGAAAGGCCATACCGCGACCATCGGACACGTCGCCCGGACTAACTTCGCGGCGCTGTCGGTCCATCAGCAGACGGGGCGGATGGGCGATCGGCTACTCGTCATCTCGTGCATCGACAATTTGACCAAAGGCGCCTCGGGTCAGGCGCTACAAAGCATGAATCTGATGTTCGGCCTTGATGAGGCGGAGGGGCTGCTCTAGCCTGACCCATGGGAAATGTCGACATTCCGGGTTTCGAGATTCGCGAGGCTGTAACGCTGGCCGAGGTCGAATCTGTCCGGGACCTGTTGCGCGACTATATGGCCGAGCAGGGCCTCACCACCGAGAGCAGCCCTCGCGCGTATGAGGACCTTCTCGCCTTGCCCGGTCGCTACGCTCGCCCGGCGGGCAGGCTCATGGTTGCGACCCAGGACAAACACCCGGTGGGGTGCGGTGGCCTGACGGACGTTCCGGGTTTGGACGGCCCCATTTCAGGCTGGACCGAGCTCAAGCGGGTGTATCTGGCGCCTCCGTTTCGCGGCGGTGGACGCGGTCGCGCATTGGCCGGGGCGCTGCTCGGCCAGGCCCGCGAAGCGGGATACACTCGGGTGGTGCTGAGCACGCGGTTGCGTTGGCGTGAGGCGCACAGTCTGTATTGCGCGCTGGGCTTTCGCGAGATGATGCCGTTCAAAGACAAACCCGCGGACATGGGCGACTTGACATTCATGGCGCTGGATCTGTGATGAACATCGTAGAAGCGCTTACCGAGTCCCAGTTTGACGCCGTCCGGCGCCTGCTGGCCGCCTACATCGCGGAGCAGGGCTTCAGCCCGAACACCAGCAGCATCTTTCGCGATTTGGGTGAATTGCCCGGACGTTATGCGGCGCCGGAAGGCCGCTTGCTTCTGGCCATGCGCGGTGATGAGCCAATCGGCTGTGTCGCGCTGGCCAGGGCCTCCGCTGAAGACGGCGAGCTTAAACGGCTGTATGTCGCGCCTGGACGGCGGGGGGCGGGTGTAGGCAGAGCGCTTTGCCGATCCGTGATCGAGCACGCGCGGGAGGGGGGCTATCGCCGGATTGTGCTCAGCGTTCGCGAGTCCTGGAAGCCGGCCGTCGCCCTGTTCGGGTCCCTTGGCTTTAGCGTCACACATCCCTTCAAGGCGGTCAAGCCAGTCGATCTGGTGTTTCTGGGCCTGGAGCTTGGGGCGGACAAGGCTGAGCCGGCCAGTCGGGCCGGCTCAACGACCGAAATCTTCAAGGTCAGCGGGAGCGATTTGGATGATCCGGCGTTTTCCGAGCGCCTCGCGCGCGAGCTGTCAGCGCGCTGGAAGGCTGGAACGCGACTTGCGCTGGTCCACGGCGGCGGCAAAGAGCTTACTGAGCTACTGACCGCTCTGCAAATTCCCACCCGTTTTTCGGATGGGCTTCGGGTCACCACCCGTACCGGTCGCGACGCCGCTCTGATGGTCCTGAGCGGACTGGCGAACAAGCGGCTGGTTGCCGCATTCGTGCGCGAGGGGGTTGCGGCCATTGGGGTGTCGGGCGTTGACGCCGGGCTGATTCGGGTCGAGCGGATCAATGATGAGCTTCAGTTCGTTGGCCGGCCCGTGTCCGTGCGCGCGTCGATCCTGAATTCCTGGATCGAGGCGGGTCTGCTTCCCGTTGTTTCGCCCGTATCGCTGGGTGTCGATGGCGAGATTTACAACGTGAATGCCGACCACGCGGCGGGCGCCATGGCGGCGGCCCTGGGCGCTGAGATGCTGACCTTCATCACCAATGTCCCCGGTGTTCTCGACCGGGAGTCGGCCCTGATCGAAACGCTGACGGCCGCCAGGACGGGTGCGCTTCTCGCGGATGGAACGATCAGCGGCGGAATGATTCCAAAGGTCCGGACCTGCCTGGAGGCGCTCGACGCCGGAGTGAGCCGCGTTCGAATTACAAATCTTGCCGGCATTGGCGCTGGCAGCGGTACCGTATTCGTTCGACCGCCGCCATTTGGGGCGGGCGAACGCAATGATGACCCAACATGAGCAAGATACTCACCTCACTTCCCGCTGGCGAGCGCATCGGCATCGCGTTTTCGGGTGGTCTGGATACGTCGGCGGCCGTGGCCTGGAT
>JBKJQK010000073.1:0-5171 GCA_046594095.1 Anaerolineae bacterium
GTTAAATGCGTTTTGCGCTCTCACCGAGGAATCCGCCCGGGAAAAGGCGCGCGCAGCGGAGACTGCCGTAATGCGTGGCGAGCCGCTCGGTCCGTTGCACGGCCTGCCGGTCTCGATAAAGGACCTGATCCTGACTCGTGGTGTGCGGACAATGCGTGGCTCCAAGATCTACGCCGACTTCGTACCGCTGGAGAACGGGCCCGTGGTCGACCTGCTCGAGGCCGCGGGTGCCATTGTCATCGGCAAAACGACGACGCCCGAGCTGGGCTGGAAGGGCGCCACCGACAGCCCGGCGACGGGCGTGACCAGAAACCCATGGAATCTCGATCGGACGTCGGGCGGATCGTCGGGCGGGGCGGCTGTGGCGGCCGCAGCAGGCCTGGGTCCACTCAATGTGGGCACCGATGGCGGCGGCTCCGTGCGTATCCCCGCCTCGTTTTGCGGTGTGTTTGGTCTCAAGCCCTCGTTCGGGCGTGTGCCCGTGTATCCGCCCAGCGCAGTCGGGGTGCTGTCGCATATCGGTCCGATCACGTTCTCGGTTCGAGATGCGGCGCTCATGCTGAATGGGATGGTGGGCGCAGACGATCGCGACCCGTTCTCGCTTCTGGCGGATGGCGCCGACTATCTGGCCGCCTGTGAGGGTGGGGTAAAGGGTCTGCGGATCGCGTGGAGCGCCACCCTCGGCTACGCGCCTGTGACCGACGAGATTCGAGAGATGTGCGCGCGCGCGGCCGGCATCTTCGCGTCCGGGTTGGGCGCCAGCGTCGAAGAGGCCGACCCGGGCTTTGAGAATCCGGCCGCCCATTTCAAGCTGCTCTGGGCGTGCGGGCTTGGCGTTGCGCTCAAGGATTACCTGCCGAAGTGGGCCGACCAGATGGACCCCGGGCTTGTGGACATGGTGCGGCAGTATGCGGGCGCGTCGGGCTGGGATTTGGCGGGAGCGCACGCCGCGCGTTTGCGGCTATATGACGTGACGCGCCAGTTCTTCCAACGCTATGACCTGCTCCTGACGCCGACGATGCCGACCACAGCCTGGCGGGCGGGAGAACCCATTCCCCACGAAATCGCCGGCAAGCCGACCGCCGAATTCCGCTACACGCCTTTCACTTTCCCGTTCAATATGAGCGGCCACCCGGCCGCTACGGTCCCGTGCGGGATCGCCGGCGACGGCATGCCCGTTGGACTTCAGATTGTCGGCGGACGAAGTGCTGACGCCCTCGTCCTGCGCGCCTCAGCCGCCTATGAGGATGCCTGTCCCTGGCCGCGGCCGCCCGTGGCGCGGGCCTAGCGCACCGTAGGAATGACCTGCGGTCCGTTGGGCAGCACACAAAGCCTTGGCCCATATTTTTGGAGCAGGGCAGGCAGGTCGCGGGATACGCGGGTCGGCGTCAGCAGCGCCCGGCGAACTTCGTCATCGGTCAGTCCGTCGGAGTGGATGTAAACGTCAGACTTGAGCTGGATCTGAGCTTGAATCTGGGCCGCCCACTGATCATGGGCGTGGAAACCAGGCGTCGCAAGCATGTCCATAATGCCCTGCGGCGAGCCTCCGCGCACGAGCAACTCGGCATATTCGCCGTGGCTGGGCAACCCGTCATTGCAGGCCGCGCACATCACGATTGCGCCTCCGTTGCGGGCGACCCGGGCCGCGGCGCTTAGGCCCTTTCCGGCTTGGTACAGGTTCTGGTCAAGCGGGTAGCCGCTGTTGGTGGTCACCACGACATCGAACGGCGCCTCCACCTCGACCATGGCGTGTTTGGCCACGTAGGCGCAACCGGCCGCATGCGCGGTGAGCATGTCGCCGGCAAACACGCCCGTGAGTTCCTTCGCGTCGTTCATGGTGACGTTCAGGATAAAGCTTGGCTTCACCCGCAAGGCGGTCTCGCGCATCTCTTCCCAAATTGGATTTCCGGCCGTGACACCCCAGGTTGCTTTCGGATGGCCGATCATCTCCTGGTTGTGGTTGGACAGCACCGACTCAAACCCGGCGATCGACGGCAGCACGCCTTTTGGCCCGCCACTGAAGCCGGCGAAAAAGTGAGGCTCAATGAAGCCAGTCAGAATGCGGATGTCGGCTTCGGTAAACGCGCGATTGATTCGGACCGGATTGCCTCTGGAAGTCTCGCCAAACGCGGCCAAATTCGCGTCGTCCCAAGCATCATGTTGTGCGCAACGGTAGTTGTCGACGATGAAATCCCCCAGCATCGCCCTCAGTTCGGGCTCGGTCTGCCGCCGATGGGTTCCAAGCGCGTTGATGAGGGTGATGTCGGCGCGCTGCACGCCGGCCCGTTCGAGCTCCCGAAGGAGGATGGGGAGGATCAGCGCGTTGGGCGTGGCGCGGGTGATGTCGGTATGGACGATTGCGACAGTCGCGCCTGGTTTGACCATTCCGGCCAATGGGACAGTCCCGAGCGGCTTGCGGAGGGCGTCAACGATAGCGCCAGCGGGGTCAGTGAGGCCAGGGGCCTGAAGGGCGGTGAGGACGGTGGCGTCGTCGGGCGTCTCGAGGTCGAGACCGTGTTTTCCGTAGGCGAGGGCTATTCTCATCGTCGGGCCTCCAGGCGGTTTGTCACTGAGCCGAGCCGGTGTCCCAGCTCAGCCAGCGCAACACACGAAGTTCATATACCGCCCCGTATTCTGAGTCGGTGGAGATGTCCCAACCGTATTTCGCTTTGTAAGCGGCCACGAGATCGGCGGGGAAGGGTTGGGGCAATCGAGCGGCGTCAGCTTCGGCGAGGCCGGGTTTGTTGCCGTTTTCAAGCGCGAACATCACCCTTGGCTGGGCGTCCATATTGCGGGCTTTGACGCTCTTCGGACTTGTGCACAGGTAGGCCCGCTCGGCATGCCAGACGAACCAGATCGGGATCAGGTGAGGCATGCCATTGGCGCGCGTCGTCGCGAGCCAGATATTTTTCTCGACGGCGAGCCGGGCTTCGATTTCAGGCGTGGTTGTCATAAGACTCCGGGTATTACTGGCTCAGCTCAGTTTCTTGAGCTCGAACAGGGCCGTCAGCGCTTCGATGGGACTCAAGGTGTTGGGCTCGAGTTCGCGCAGGCGGGCCAGCGCGGGCAAATCGGGACAAAAAAGGGAAGGTGTTTGCGGGGCGGCCTTGCGCGGCGTGTCGATGACCCGTCCGCGGCCCTTGCCATCCTCGAGGTCGCGCAGGATATCCTGGGCGCGGTGAAGCACCCCGGAGGGCAGGCCGGCCAACTGGGCGACATGAATGCCATATGAGCGGTCGGCGCCGCCATCAACCACTTTGTGCAGAAAGACGATTTCGCCCCCCTCGTCGCTGACGGCGACGTTGCAGTTGCGGACATGCGGAAGCTTGTCCGCGAGTTTGATCAACTCGTGATAGTGGGTGGCGAAGAGCGTGCTAGCCCGCCGGTCGGGATGGTTATGCAGGTATTCGATGACGCTCCATGCGATCGCCAGCCCGTCATAGGTGCTGGTGCCGCGCCCGATCTCGTCGAGGATGACGAGGCTGCTGGCGGTGCAATGGCGGAGGATGGAAGCAGTCTCGACCATCTCAACCATAAAGGTGCTCTGGCCAGCGGTGAGTTCGTCTTGCGCCCCGATCCGGGTGAAGATTCGGTCAACGACGCGGAGGCGGGCGGAGCGGGCAGGGACATACGAGCCGATTTGGGCCATGAGGCAGATCAGCGCGACCTGGCGCATGTACGACGACTTGCCGCTCATATTGGGGCCGGTGATGACCAGGATGCGCGCGTCATCGTTCAGGCGGCAATCGTTGGGGGTGAAGGGGATTTCGTTGAGAAGTTGTTCGATGACGGGATGCCGGCCATCGCGGATATCGATCACGGCGTCCCCGGTGAGGTCAGGCCGGACATAGTTGTTGCGGGCCGCGGCATCCGCGAGGCCACACGCAACATCAATCCTGGAGGATCTCGCCGCTGCCTCCAGGAGGTCTTTCGCATAGGCAGAAAGTTTGACAAGCAAATCCTTAAATAATGAACGCTCCAAATCAAGAATCCTCTCATCGGCGGTCAGGATGAGCGTCTCGTACTCCTTGAGATCCGGCGTGATGTAGCGCTCGGCATTCGCCAGGGTCTGCTTTCGAATATAGTCGGGTGGAGCGTTCTCGCGATTGGCGTGCGTTATCTCGATGTAGTAGCCAAAGACCTTGTTGTAGCCAACCTTGAGTGTCCGGATCCCCGTCCGCTCGCGCTCAGTCCTCTCGAGATTTGCCACCCAGGCCTTCGCGTTGCGGGCGGCAAGAAGAACACCGTCCAACTCAGCGCTATATCCCGGCCGAATAAAGCCATCGGAACTGTCTTCGTCCGTGCTGTCGCGCAGCGCGGCCCCAATCAGGGCTGCGGCTTCGGTTAGCCGCGACAGCAGGTGGACAGCATCACCCTCGTCAGCGACACGCCCCCCGACCAAACTTGACACACCGCGGAATTGGTCAATCCCAACGCTCAAGGATACAAGCTCCTTGGGAGTTGCAAGCCCGCCGCTAACCCGCGTTGCCAGACGCTCAAGGTCAGGCAGGCCACGCAGCCCATCCCGGGTGTTTTCGCGCAGCAGGCTGTCTGTGTAGAACACATCCACCCGGGTCAGGCGCGCTTCGATATCCGTCCGATCAAGCAGAGGCTGGGCGACCCATGACCGAAGCAGGCGGGCGCCCATCGGGGTCTGGGTTTTGTCCAGCACGCCGAGCAGCGATCCGAGCTTTGTTCGGGTGCGCAGGCCTTCGCTTAACTCCAGATTCCGGCGGGTCACCAGATCCAATGCCATGAAGCGTGAGGTCGAATAGGACCGCAGCTCACCCAGCTGTTTGAGCGAAGCGGGTTGCATTTCCCGCAAATAGGCCAGGATCGCGCCCGCCGCCCGCAGCGCCAGGGGCTTCTCATCGAGTCCAAAACCCGCCAGGCTCCCCACGTGGAAATGGGCCAGCAATGCCTGGCGCGCGCTGCCATGTTCAAATCGATAGGCAGGGTAGGGCGTCATTAGAACGCGCTCGGACGCGCTCGCGGCGCCTGGCCTCCCGACCGCGCCGTTGGGAGCAGGCCGCAAGCCGCCTTCGTCAGGGACAAGCACCTCGCGCGGCTGAATGCGCGCAATCTCGCGCTCGAGCTCCACTTCGCTATCAAGCTGGGCGGCGCAATACTCGCCCGTGGTGATATCGCAATAGGCCAGCCCAATCGGTCCC
>JBKJQK010000091.1:0-13878 GCA_046594095.1 Anaerolineae bacterium
TGCGGTATTTGGTTTGGCCGCGGTGAGCAGTCTGCTCCTATCGGCTTGCGGCAGTAATGCCACCCCGATCGTTGTGACTGCCCCGCCGGTTATCGTCAAAGAGACCGTTGTGTCGATTCAAAAGGAACAGTCGACGGTCATCGTCACCCAGGCCGCGCCGGCAACGGCGACGGCCGTGCCCGAATGGAGCCGCCCCCATCCGATTCTGGCCGACATCAAGGTGCGCCAGGCCATCGCCTATTGCTCGAACCGGGACCAGTTGATCGCCGCGGTCTACGAGTATGTGCCCGATTCGGACAAGCCCAAGCTGCGCATGGACACCTTCATGCCAAAGACCGGCCCGTTCTACGCGGCCGGCAACACCAACATTGTCGACTACCCGTTTGACAAGAAGAAGGGCGGCGAGTTGCTGGACGCCGCCGGTTGGAAGCTGGCCGAAAAAGCCACCGTCCGGGCGAATGCGAAGAACGAGCCCCTGACGATGCGCTTCACGACGACAAATGCTCAGTTCCGCCAGACCTGGGGCGCGGTATTTGTCAAGCAAATGGCCGACTGCGGCATCGTTTTGCAGCCGTCCTACATTCCAGGAACAATCTGGTTTGGCTCGGCTTCGGGTCTGCGCCGGCGCGACTTCGATCTGGGCGCATTCGCCTGGGTGGGACAAGCTGATCCGGGTGGCACGACGCTGTATGCCTGTGAGCAGATCCCGACCCCGGCCAACAACTGGGACGGCCAAAACTACATGGGCTGGTGCAACAAGAAGGCCAGCGACGCGGTCAAGGTCGCCAACAACACGCTCGCGGTGGAAGATCGCAAGAAGGCCTACGCGATCGTCCAGGAAGAGTTTAGCAAAGACATGATCTCGCTGCCGCTGTTCCAGCGGGCGGAGACGGCCGGCTTCAACAAGAACCTCAAGAACATCAAGTTCAACACCAGCGAGTACTACACGACGGGCGCTGAGAACTGGGAACTTGCGGGTAAGGATACCGTCGTCATTGCTTTGACCCAGGAACCGTCCTCGATGTACTCCGGCGCCGAGAGCGCCGCGGTGCAGCGCATAGCGGGCCGGCTCGTCTTTGGTGTCTCATACAGCCAGTATGACTATGGCTTCCAGCCGGTGACCTATGCCGGTGACAAGCTGCCGACGATCGAGAATGGCGGGACCAAGAAGGCCGATATCGACCTGAAGGAAGGCATGCGAATCGTTGCGGCTGATGGCAATGCCTACGACTTCAAGGGTGGAAAATTGGTTGACCTGAAGGGCAAGGAAGCCACCGGGGTCAAGTTGCTTGACGCCGCAAACAAGGAAGTGGACGTCAAGGACGGAACCAAGCTTCCCCAGCTCACCATCACGGTCAAGGGCAAGCCCGACAAGTGGAGCGATGGCGAGAAGATCAAGAAAGCCGACTATGAGTTGGGCTACAAGATCAACTGCAATAAGGACTCCGGTCAGACGACCTACTTCACCTGCGACCGGACGACCAAGGTCGAGTTTGTCGACGACGAAACCCAGATCATCACGTATGCGCCTGGTTACCTGACTCCGATCTACTTCCTGGCGGGTTTCGGCGCCTATCCGAGCCACCAGGTGATCAAGAGCAAGGGCCCGTACGAGGGCAAGAAGCTGGCCGACGTGGCCGCCAAAGACCTCGCCACGCTTCCCGAGATCGCCGAAACACCCCTGGGTGCCGGCCCGTACATCCTGAGCAAGTGGGAGAAGGGCCAGCGGATGATCTTCGATGTCAATAAGAATTACTGGAAGGGTGAGGCCAAGGTCAAGAAGGTCATCATTCAGTTCTTCGGCGACACGAATGGCGCAGTGGCCGCTCTGTTGGCCGGCACCGTCGACATCGTCGGCTCGGAGACCCTGGGCGGTGGCGCGGAAGCCAAGACCGTGTTCGATGCTTCCAAGGCCGGCAAGGTTGCTTCTGAGAACATCGCCAGCGCTACGTGGGAGCACATCGACTTCAACCTCAATTCACGCTAGTCTGAATCTTGTGGCATATCTGTAGCCAATAGACTCAGTTCAGAACAGGGGCGCAGCGTATCTGCGCCCCTGTGTTCTAAATCGACACGCGGACTGCCATGGCCAATTTCCTCATCCGCCGGCTTGTCGCCATGGTCACAATGCTTGTGGTCATTACATTTGTGGCCTATAACTTGTTGGGGCTGGCGCCCGGTGGTCCGTTGCAAGAGTTGCTCCAGCAGCAGACCAGCAACGCCAATCGCCTCGACCCTGGTGCCCTAGAGCGGGTGATGCAGCGCTATGAATTCGATATCGATCTGATTCCGCGCTACACCCGCTGGCTGATCGGCGAACCGAGCGGTCCTCTGGTTCTGGGCGGGCAGGAGTTCTTCGGGGCGACTCAAGTGGGTTGCCTTCGCCAGGGCCGCACAATCTTCAAGTATGCGGATGGACGGGAGGTCATCAGCGATTGCGAGGTCCCGGTCTATTTGAATGATCTGAAGGGACGAACCGTCAGCAAGGGCGTTCTCCGAATGGACTTTGGCACCTCACAGGGCGTGCTGCGTGGCCGGCCTGTCGCTGACCTCATCAGCACGAGGATTGGCCTTACGCTCTTGCTTCAGGGGTTGAGTTCCTTTCTTGCGCTTGCGAACGCGGTGCCGCTTGGCATTTACACGGCCGTCAAACAATACTCCAAGTTGGATTACGCGACCACGACGGTCGCCTTTCTAGGATCCTCGCTCCCGTCACTTTTTTGGGGCCTCATGGGCCTCCTGGTCTTTGCAGTACTGTTTAAACAGTGGGGGCTGCCCTATTTCCCGGCCGGCACCTTCGTCTCGAACACCGCCCAGACGGTGCCGCTGATTGGTACCATCGAGCCCGAATCAGCGGGAGACCGAATCTGGCACCTGGTGCTGCCGGTCCTTATTCTGACTTTCGTCAGCCTGTCCGGCTGGATTCGCTTTATTCGGGCCAGCGTGCTCGAGGTGCTCAAGCAGGATTATGTCCGAACTGCCCGGGCCAAGGGCCTGACCGAGCGCATGGTCATCATGAAGCACGCGGTTCGGAATGCGTTGATCCCATTTATCACGCTGGTCGTGACGATCCTGCCGGGCCTGGTGGCTGGTGCGATCATCACCGAAACAATCTTCAGCTTGCCAGGGGTCGGCAACCTGCTCGTTGCGGCGATCTACGGGGCCGACTACAATGTCGCGATGGCCGTGCTGATTCTTAGCGTCGTCTTGACCCTGATCGCATATCTGCTGGCCGACATTCTGTATACAATTGCGGATCCGCGGATTCGGTTGCGCTGACAAATATGGCCATCGCCGCCCTGAAGCCCCGCAAGGATGCAGACAAAATAGTCAGGCCGCTATCTCGCTCGGACAGCCAGTGGTCGCTGGTTGCGCGGCGTTTTCGGCGCCACCGACTGGCGATGGTGTCGTTGATCGTGCTGTCGGCGATTTTCCTGGCGTCCATCCTGGCCAAGCAGATTGCGCCCTTCGAGCGCGACTATCTGAATGTTGAGTCCGCGGCCAAGTTCCTGCCACCCTTGTCTAGGAGTCCCGAAACGGGGGCGATGCATTGGCTCGGGACCAATCAGATCGGCCAGGATTTGTTCACCCGCCTGGTCTATGCGGGCCGGATTTCGCTCACGACGGCGTTCCTGTCGACAACCCTGGCAACTTTGATAGGGACGTTGCTGGGGACCCTCGGAGGCTATTTTCGCGGCGTTGTTGATTCCGTCATTCAGCGTGTCATCGACTTCTTTGCCAACCTGCCAACCTTGCCCATCCTCCTTATTCTGGCCGCGGTTCTGGTGACCGACCCGCGCCTGATCCCGATTCCCACGGTTTTCATCAAGGCGCTTCAAGCCATAATGCTCTTTGATCAGGAGCGCGAGGCCAGGGTGGTCGCGGCTCTGATCTTGGTGCTGACCGTGTTGGGCTGGACGGGCGTTGCACGGCTTATGCGGGCGCAAGTGCTCCAGGTCCGCGAGCGAGATTTCGTGGAGGGCGCCCGGGCACTTGGGTCGAGCTCGACGGCCATCATCCTGCGCCACATCGTGCCAAACGCGTTTCCGCCCGTGATCGTCGCCTACACGCTCGGTTTGGCGGCATCGCTTACCGCCGAGACCTCGCTGAGCTTTCTGGGGATCGGAATCCAGAACCCGATCCCGACCTGGGGCAACATGCTGGCCTTCACCCAGAGCTACATGTTCGAGCGGCCCTACTTGCCGCTCATTCCGAGCTTCCCGATGTTCTTGTGCTCGGTCGCGTTCAACTTCATCGGAGACGGTCTGCGGGACGCTTTGGACCCCCGCCAGACGAAATCGTGAGTATCCTGTAAAATCGGCCCACCCGGGCGAGACCGCGGCAATCGCGGGCTGGTTCGGCGGTCGCCAATCGAGCTTTCATCTTTATCCGAATCGAGGAGCAGTCAATGCAAAGCACCAATCCGCGCGCCAGGGAGGCCAAGAGCGACCTGATGCTGGAGATAAAAGGTCTCCGAACGCAGTTCTACACCGAGGACGGCGTGGTCAAGGCCGTTGACGGGGTCGACCTGTATGTCAAGCGCGGCGAGACGCTCGGCATCGTGGGCGAGTCCGGGTGCGGCAAGAGTGTTACATCTCTTTCCATCATGCGCCTCGTGTCTGCTCCGGGAAAGATCACCGAGGGCAAGATCATCTTTGACGGGACCGATCTGATGAAGCTCCCCGAGAAGGAGATGACCAAGATCCGGGGCAACCGGATTTCGATGATCTTCCAGCAGCCGACGACGTGTCTCAACCCGGTCTTCAAGATCGGCGATCAGATCTCCGAGGTATTGAACATTCATCAGTCGCTTGGCAAAGAGGCCGGCCAGAAGCGGGCCATCGAGCTTCTCCGCATGGTGGGCATTCCCTCGCCCGAAAAGCGCGCCCAGGCCTATCCCCACGAGATCTCAGGCGGCCAGGCCCAGCGCGTCATGATCGCGATGGCGCTCGCGTGCGCGCCCGAACTTCTCATCGCCGACGAGCCGACCACGGCCCTCGATGTCACGATCCAGGCCCAGATTCTGGATTTGATGCGCGGGTTGAAGGAAAAGACGGGCACGGCCATCCTGCTCATCACCCACGACCTGGGTGTCATCGCTGAAATGGCCGACCGGGTCGTGGTGATGTACGCCGGGCAGATCGTGGAAGAGGCCGACGTGCGGACGCTGTTCGCCAAGCCGCTCCATCCCTATACCAAGGGTCTGCTTGGGTCGATTCCGGTCCTTGGCATTGTGCGCGACCGGCTGGACGTCATCCCCGGGTTTGTGCCCAATTTGTTGAACCCGCCGCCTGGCTGCCGCTTTGAGCCCCGCTGCGAAATCTGCACGGGCACGGCCCGCGAGCGCTGTCAGGTTGAGAATCCGCCCCTGCGCGAGATAGAACCCGGCCACTGGGCCCGCACCTGGCTCTACGACTAATCGCCAAACTTACGAGTCAATCTATGAACAATACCAACGGCAAACCAGCTGCCCTCGACGGCACAACCGCGGAAGACCTCTTGCGGGTCGTGGACCTGGTCAAGCATTTCCCGATCCGAGGCGGCCTGTTGCAGCGCACGGTGGCGAACGTCAAGGCCGTCGACGGGGTTTCCTTTACAGTCAAAAGAGGCGAGACCCTGGGGCTGGTCGGCGAGTCCGGATGCGGCAAAACCACCATTGGCCGGACGCTTCTGCGGCTGGTCCCCGCGACGTCAGGCAAGGTTGAGTTCGAAGGACACGACATCTTCGGTCTCAAGGGCGCCGGCCTGAAGGCGATGCGCAAGGACATGCAGATCATCTTCCAGGACCCGTATTCGTCGCTGGATCCGCGCATGCCGATCGGCGAGAGTGTGGGCGAGGGCCTGCTTGTTCACGGGCTGCGCGACTCGCGCAAGCGCAACGAGATGGTCATCGAGATGCTGCGCAAGGTGGGCCTCGAGGACTATCATGCCCGGCGTTATCCGCACGAGTTCTCGGGCGGCCAGCGCCAGCGCATCGGAATTGCGCGCGCGCTTGCGCTGCGGCCAAAGTTCATCGTGTGCGATGAGCCGGTCTCGGCCCTCGACGTGTCGATCCAGTCCCAGGTGTTGAACCTGCTCAAGGACCTTCAGCGCGAGTTCGGTCTGACCTATCTGTTCATTGCCCATAACCTCGGCGTCGTCGAGCACATCAGCGACCGGGTCGGGGTGATGTATCTGGGCAAGATGGTCGAGCTCACCGATCGCGAGACGCTGTTCCGTGATCCGCTGCATCCCTACACCAAGGCGCTTCTTTCGGCGATCCCGATGCCGGATCCGACTCTGAAGCGAGAGCGGATGATTCTGCAGGGCGATGTGCCGAGTCCCGTGAACCCGCCCAAGGGCTGCCGTTTCCACACCCGCTGTCCGTTCGCGATTGACAAGTGCAAGGTTGATGAACCGCTGCTCGAGGAGCTGAAACCAGGCCACATCGTCGCGTGTTGGATAGCCAAGGAACAGGTCGCCCAGGAGAAGGCCGCGCTGGCGCATTAGCCGGAAACCGTTCGAGACGCGTGTCTGCGGAGGCGCCGAAAGGCGCCTCCGTTGTTTTTCGGGCCACATTTTCGGTCACTCTCAGGAACAGGGTGTGAGCGGGGTTCGCATCGATAATCCTTGCTTCAACATGGCATCAGAAACGACAAACCGCAGCCTCATCCTGATGACGGGCGCCACCGGCTACATCGGCGGGCGGCTTGTTCCGCGCTTGCTGGAAATGGGCTATCGCGTGCGGTGCCTCGTGCGTGATCCCGCCCGCCTGCAGGGCCGGCCATGGCATTCCAATGTCGAGATCGTGGCCGGCGACGTTCTTAAGCCCGAGACGCTTGGTCCCGCCATGACCGGTGTGAGCGTGGCCTACTACCTCGTCCACAGCCTGGGGGCCGGTCACGATTTCCATGAGCGTGATATGCGGGCCGCGACCGCCTTTGGCGAGGCGGCCATGGCCGCCGGCGTTGAGCGGGTGATCTTCCTGGGTGGCCTGGCGGAAGCCTCAGCGGGTCTTTCGGAACACCTGCGTTCGCGCCAACAAACCGGGGATGCCCTGCGCGCGACCGGTGTTACGGTTACTGAATTCCGAGCCGGCGTGATTGTGGGCTCAAGCAGCCTTTCTTTCGAGATGATTCGCTATCTGACCGAGCGCGTGCCGGTGATGATATGCCCGCGCTGGGTCTACACAAAGACTCAGCCGATTGGCATTCGAGAAGTACTGGAGTATCTGACAGCCGCCCTCGGCGTTCCTGAAAGCGCCGGCCGGATCATCGAAATTGGCGGATCGGAGGTGGTCACCTATCGCGAGATGATGATGACCTACGCCGATGTTCGCGGCCTGAAGCGCTGGATGGTGCCTGTGCCAGTCCTGACCCCTCGCCTGTCGTCGCACTGGGTAAACCTGGTGACGCCCATCCCAGCGGTCATCGCCCGCCCGCTGATTGAGGGCCTGCGGAACGAAAACATCGTCCATGACCCCAGCGCTCGCGCGTTGTTCCCAAACATCCAACCCGTCAGCTATCGCGTCTCCGTCGAGCGCGCGCTCGCCCGATTGCAAGCGAGCGATATCGAGAGCGCGTGGAGTGATGCGCTCAGCACCAGCCAGAGCGATGTGCCGCCCGTCATTCTGTCAAGCCAGGAAGGCATGATTCTTGAACATCGCCAACGCGTCGTCTCGGCGACGTCCGAAAGCGTCTACCGGGTCTTCACCGGTCTGGGCGGAAAGCGGGGGTGGCTGTTCATGAATTGGGCCTGGGCGATTCGGGGTTTTATCGACAAGCTTATCGGGGGGGTAGGCCTACGCCGGGGCCGGCGCGATCCAGATGACCTGCGGGTGGGCGATGCTCTTGATTTCTGGCGGGTCGAGGCGTTTGAAGCGGGCCGCATGCTGCGTCTGCGGGCTGAGATGAAAGTCCCCGGGAGCGCCTGGCTTCAATTTCAGGCGACGGCCCGCGACGACGGGCGAACGCTGCTTACCCAAACGGCCTTCTTTGCGCCAAAGGGCCTGGCCGGTTGGCTGTATTGGTATGCCCTCTACCCGATTCACAAAGTGATCTTCAGCGGGTTTATCGACCAGATTGCGAAGCGGGCCGCTGCCTGATAGGCGGCAGAGCCGCGCCGCCGCGCTCCAGCACATAGACGGCCTGGTGGGCGAGCAGGGAAGGCCAGGCCGCCCGCCGGCCACCCGGACCGGCCGAGCGCGTGCCAACAAAGACGGCGTCCACCACGACCGCGCCGAGAGAGTCGCAAAACGCCTGGAATTGACCCAGGGTGATCGGTCGCTGGCGGGGCTCGCCGGACGTCAGCTCGCCGCCAAAGCCGCGGCCGAATACCGCCCGGACCCGGTCACGGTAATAGCCGGCGTTCTCAAAGGACACGATGGCCTGCCTCCCGACGCGCAGCATCTCGGCCACCACCGGCCGGCCGCGATTGATATAGGCCAGGGTCTGGCTCAGGACCACGACGTCGAAGGCTCCGTCCGGGTAATCGGCCAGGCCTTCTTCGATGTTGCCCTGGCGGACCGACAATCCTCGCCCGATGCAGGCCCGCACGTTGCTCTCGCTGATCTCGACACCCCGGGCGGTGGCGTGTTTCTCGGCCGCAAGGCGGGCCAGCAAACCGCCATCACCACACCCCAGATCGAGGACGCGCGCTCCCGCGGGCGCCAATGACACAATCGCGTCCCAGTCCAGCCGATGGGCAACGCGTTGCAGGGAGACAGGGTTTGGGCTGGTCATGCCCGCCCGAGAAAGTCATGGGTCAGTTCGGCCAGTCGCTCGACTTCGAGCAGGAAGGCATCGTGGCCATAGTTGCTGTCAATATCAACATAGGTTACGTCGATCCCGTGTTGAAGAAGGGCCCGGACCAGTTCCTTTGACTGGCCGGAGGGATACAGCCAATCGCTGGTGTAGCTGACCACCAGAAAGCGGGCGGTGACATTCCGAAACGCGGAAGCCAGCGAGGGCAGCCCGTGCGACAAGTCGAAGTAGTCCATCGCCTTGCTCAAATACAGGAAAGAGTTCGCGTCAAAGCGGCGGGTGAAGGAATTGCCGCGATAGGTCAGATAGCTCTCAACTTCGAACTCCGTGTCGAAAGAGTAGCCATAACCGCCGCTGTTGCTGTTGCGCAGACGGCGCCCGAACTTCTCGCGCATGCTCTCGTCGCTCAAGAAGGTGATGTGTCCAATCATCCGCGCAACGGCCAGCCCGGCATTGGGCGGGGTCTTGTCGTAGTAGTCACCGTGGTTCCAATTCACGTCGGCGTAGATGGCCTGGCGCGGGACTTCATTGAGGGCGATGGTCTGGGGCGAGAGCCGGGCGGTACTCGCCAGGGCGATGATGTTGCGGACCCGGGCCGGATACGAGACCGCCCACTGCAGGGCCTGCATTCCGCCCATGCTGCCACCCGTCACGCACAGCCAGGCCGGAATCCCGATGTGATCGGCCAGCAGGCGTTGCGTTTCGACCATGTCGGCGATGGTGACGATGGGGAAGGTCAGGGCATATGGCTTTCCGGTGGCCGGGTCGATCGAACTGGGCCCAGTGCTACCCGAGCAGCCGCCCAGCACATTCGAACACACCACAAAGTAACGATCTGTGTCGAATGCCTTGCCCGGCCCAACCGCGTCATCCCACCAGCCTGGCTTGTCCTCGCCTTCAGGGTATCGGCCGGCAACATGGGCATCCCCGGACCAGGCGTGACAGATCAGGATGGCATTGCCGCGCGTCGGGTTGAGCTCGCCATAGGTCTCATACGCGAGTGTAAAACCATCGAGGCTTGCCCCGCTTTGCAGCGCGAGCCGGTCCGGATGGCGGAAGAACTGAGTCTGAACGATCAAGTTAGGCAAGCGAAGTAGGCAGTCGGCAGACTAGCCGACCGACAGCAGGCGCATACGCGGCATGGCGCCGGGTTCGTTCTCATCGAGTGTGACGTCGAGTTCGTCCCCGATTCTAGCGCTGGCGTGGAGATGAGCCAGGAGGCCAGGTTCCGCGCTTGCTCGGAGCAGAAACGGGACTGTGATGGCGTGTTCGCCCAAATGGGCGTCAAGCAGGGTGTAAAGCTGGGCGGCGTCGGCGCCGATGCCAGCGAGGAGCATTTTTGCGTGGACCATTTGTATTTCTTTGCGCCTGGATTCCCGCTTCCGCGGGAATGACGGTAACCGGGCAGTTAGGCAACGATGGCCTTCTGCGCCAGATGGCCGTTGCCGACCGACGCGATGGCCGCCCGGAGGGCCTGGTCAATGTCCCAGGTGATGTCGCGAACATCCTCGATCCCGATGCTCAAACGGACGAAGTCCTCGGTTACGCCGGTGCTGGCCCGCTCTTCGTCGGTGAGCTGCGAGTGAGTGGTTGAAGCCGGGTGGATGGCGAGCGACTTCGCGTCCCCGATATTGGCAACATGGGACAACAGTTTGAGGTGGTCGATGAACTGTCTGCCGGCTTCGCGCCCGCCCTTGATCCCGAACCCAATAAGGGCGGTCAGACCTCGCGGCGCGACCCGCTTCACCTCGTCGCGCTGGACGTAAGTGGGCAGGCTGGGGTGGATGACCCATGCCACGGCCGGATGAGCGGCGAGGAAGGCGGCTACCGCGTTTGCGTTGGCGATTTGGCGATCCAGTCGGACGTGCAGGGTTTCGAGGCCCTGGATGTTCAAGAATGAGTTAAACGGCGACTGCGACGAGCCAAGGTCGCGAAGCAGGGTAAGGCGGGCCTTGAGGATGTAGGCCGGCGCGCCCAGCGACGAGTACACGATCCCGTGGTAGCTTGGATCGGGCGTGTTGAACTCGGCGTGGCGCGGGCTGTTGGCCCAATCGAACTTGCCGCCATCGATCAGGATGCCGCCGATGGATGTGCCATGGCCGCCGATGTATTTGGTGGTCGAATGCACGACGATATCGGCTCCCCACTCGATCGGGCGAACGAGGTAGGGCGTGGCGGTCGTGTTGTCGATGATCAAGGGGAGATGGTTCGCGTGGGCGATCTTCGCCACGGCCTCAAACGGGAAGAGGTCGAGCTTGGGGTTGCCGACGGTCTCGCCGTAGATGGCCTTGGTATTGGGCTGGATGGCGCGCCGGAAGTTCTCGGGGTCGCCCGGGTCGACAAAGGTCGTCTCGATCCCCAGGCGGGCCAGCGTGTAATGGAACAGGTTGTAGGTCCCGCCGTAAAGTGAGGTCGAGCTGACGATGTGATCGCCCGGTTTGGCCAGATTCAAGATGGCGAAGGTCTGGGCGGCCTGGCCCGACGACAGCGCCAGGCCGCCGACGCCGCCCTCGAGCGCGGCCAGCCGCTGCTCGACCACGTCGTTGGTCGGGTTCATGATCCGGGTGTAGATGTTGCCGAATTCCTTCAGACCGAAGAGATTGGCGGCGTGCTCGGTGCTCTTGAACTGATACGACGTTGTCTGATAGATCGGGACAGCCCGCGATCCGGTGGCCGGATCGGCCTGGGTGCCCGCGTGCAGGGTGAGCGTATCGAAATGGAACGTGTGATCTGACATTGCAGTGTTTCCTTTCGCCCGCAGGCGATGTCACGGTCCGCCGCGCGGGCGTCCCGCTGGATTTGCCCCGAAAAGCAACTCGCCCTCCCGTCGGATGACGAGAGGGCGAGAACACTGCGCAATGCTCATGCCGTCTCTCATCTTCCAGTCCTACCCCGCTTGCGCGGTCGCTGCCGGATTTGGCACCTTGTTTACAGGTTGCCGAGGCTTCATCGGGCCGGTCCCTCTGCCTCTCTGGATAAGAGTTCGATCTGATCTTCGGTTGTTAGGGAAAGAGCATACGCATGCCCGTTCGTTTTGTCAAGGGCTCGCCGAGGATTTAAGGTCGCGGATCGCCCCCAGCGACGCAAACGGGAACGTGACCGTAAACGCAAACGGGAACGGAAACGTAAACGGGAATGGGTGCGCCGTCGCCCGATCGATGGACGGGCCGGCCCGTTATGGGTAGAATCCCGGTATGCCCAAATCAACCAGCGGTCCCGTACTGCTCGCATCGATCCTGACCGGGCTATTGATCGGCCTCGTTGCGGGCGCATATGTGCTGTATGCCTGGGCGCCACCCGAGCTCGTCTTGCAAAATGCTCCGCCGCGCCTGCTTGCCTATGACGGCGTGAATCCGCAATACCGCGACGCGTATCTGGTGGCCATGGCCAATCGCTATGGCAGCGCGCGCGACCGGCAACGCGCTCTTCGCGACGCGGCTGATTTTCTCGGTATCACCAGCGGTGACTCGACCGTGAGTTCGGCCATCGACATGCTGAACAACACCCGCCGAATCGTCGCCGACGAGAACAAGAGCAAGGGCGTGGCGAGCCGCTTCACCCAACAGGATGAGGTTCAACTCAGCACGTTGTCCAGCGACATCGAGCGGTCCGCGAAAGACGCCCCGGGCGCCGGCACGCTTCTGAACCGCCCCTCGGACGTGAACCGGCTTGTCCCTCGGATCGCGGGCTTTTTACTTCTGCTTGCCATGGCCGGACTCGGTTTCCTGATCATCAAGATCCTGGGCAATCGCGCGGACCGGCTGGCCGCCGAGTGGGATGCGCCGCACGGGGGTCCGCCGCCGGCCGGCAACGTCACGGTGAACGTCAACGCAGCTGAGCAAGTCGCCCTCGATGCGGGCAACCCGGCTGACGATTCCGGCGAGGAGCCGCTCCGCGATCCGTCCTCCCCATTGACCTGGCAGGCGGCGCCCCCAATCACGGCGCCTGGCGCCGCCCAATGGCCTTCGCAGCAAACCGCGCGTATGCCCGCGGCGCCGGTCGTTGTCGGTGCTGTGATGCCGATAGGCGCTCTGAGTGCGCCGCAGCAGGTGATGTCAGCTCACGCTCCACCCGCCGCGACGTATATGACGCCGCCGATGGCCGGAACACCCGCGGCGCGACCGTTAACGGTCTTTCCCCCGACGACGTATACGTATTCGGATCCGGAGTCAGACTCGTACGAAGAGGACTTTCAGATTGCGGGCACACTGAGCGAGTTGCTGGGTGAATGCGGTATCAGTGTCGCCGAGCGGATTGGGGATGAAGCCCCGCGGCGCGTTCCGGCGCTATCGGTTTGGGTCTTTGACAAGCAATCGTTCAACAACACCACCAAGGTTCTCGTGACCGATGGCGCCGCCGCCGACCCCGCCTGGCGCGCGCGGCTCGCCGCCAAGGGCGAGCCAGTGATTGCCAGAGAGGGCGGCGCGGTCGAGATCGTCACCGCCACGCTGCGCGTTGAGGCCCGCGCGACTGGCCTGACCCTCGATCCGAGCGGCCAGTACTTCGAAACCATTACGGTCACCTTCAGCGTTCAGAAGCGCTAACGCGATCGAAGCACGCCACGGTCTCCACGTGGCGGGTCTGAGGAAATAGGTCGATGGGCTGGGCATAGCGCAGCGCATAGCCACCTGCGACAAGCACCCTGGCATCCCGGGCGAGTGTTGCCGGATCGCACGACACATACACAAAGCGGCGCGGCGCAAGCCCGACGATGGCATCCAGGGCCGGCCGCTCGATGCCCGCTCTCGGAGGGTCGGCCACGATAATTTCCCACGTATCGCCCCGCGCCTGGGATGCGGTCAGGCCGGCCACCGCGCTCGCGCGAACGAATTTTGTCTGGCCCAGGACTCCCGCCCGCGCAGCGTTCTCCTGGGCAAACCGCACCGCCCCGGCGTCGAGCTCGATTCCCGTGGCCATGCCGGTAATTCGGGCCAGGGGCATTGTGAACAGGCCAACCCCGCAGTAGACATCCAAAACCCGATCGCCCACCTGCGCGTCGCTGGCAGCCACGGTTTCTGAGACAAGCGCTTCAGCCGCGAAGGGATTCACTTGGAAAAAGCCCTCGGCATCAAAGCGATACTCGATTCCGCCTACCGTCTCCATCAACGGTTCAGGGAGCGGCTCCGCCCCGACCCGC
>JBKJQK010000324.1:0-25423 GCA_046594095.1 Anaerolineae bacterium
GGCCGGACTTCATGGAGGACATGGACCCGAAGATGGCCGCCGGCGCGCTGAAAGGCTTGTCGGCCGTAACGCT
The DNA here is from genome assembly GCA_046594095.1 of Anaerolineae bacterium. GTDB lineage: Bacteria > Chloroflexota > Anaerolineae > J036 > Brachytrichaceae > Brachythrix. The sequence continues at coordinate 74 of JBKJQK010000324.1, forward strand.
GCAAGCGTTCGCGGCCATTCCCCCGACCGTCGGTTTCGAGTCGATCAGCGCCTGCGCCAACGTCACGGCTGCGCTGCTGAAGCGCGGCTACTCGGCGCTTGACACGCGTAAAATTCTGGGCGAGAACTGGCTGAATCTGTATCAGACCGTGTGGAAGTAATCGATGACTCAAAATCTCTGGAACGACGCCGAATTCGCCGCGCTCCCCGATTTTGGTGGGCTGGTCTACCGTTCAAACCTGCTCGGGCGCGACCGCAGCGTCATCAATGTCTACGGCGGCAACACCAGCGCCAAAATTGACCAGCCTGACTTCGCCGGCCGGATGAGCCGCGTCCTTTACGTGAAAGCGTCCGGCTCGGACGTGGCAACGATGAAGGCGCGCGACTTCGCCGCGCTCCGGCTCGATGACGTCGTGCCGCTCCAGACGCGGGCCGCAATGAGTGACGAGGAGATGGTCGACTATCTGAACCGGACGGCCTTCGAGCCGGGCCGGCCGCGCCAGTCGATCGAGACGCTCCTGCACGCCTTCCTGCCCTACCCGCATGTCGACCACACCCATCCGGATGCCATCATCAGCCTGGCCTGCGCGCCGGGCGGCGAGGCGGTTGCGCGCCAGGTGTTTGGCCAGCGGATGGCCTGGGTCGACTACATCCGGCCGGGGTTCGCGCTGAGCCAGTGGATCGCCCGGGTCGCCCTCGAGCGGCCCGGGATCGAGTGCGTGGTAATGGGCAAGCACGGCCTCGTGACATGGGGCGATACTGCCCGCCAGAGCTACGACAATTCCATCCGGATCATCTCCGAAGCCGAGGCCTACATCGCCGACAAGCTGGCGGGCCGGCAGGTGTTTGGCGGGCTCAAGGTCGAGCCGCTCGCCCGCCCGGAGCGCGAGTCCCTGGCGGCCGCGATCATGCCCGCCGCGCGGGGGCTGGTGTCCGGGGCGCGCAGCGCGATACTGCGCTGGGACGATACGCCCGAGGTCCTCGACTATGCCGGGCGCGAGCGCTCACCTGAACTTTCTCAGTTGGGCGCGGCCTGCCCGGATCACCTCGTCCACGTCAAGCGCCAGCCCCTGTTTTTGGATTGGGCGCCGGCCGAGGGCGAGGCCGCCCTGCGCGAGAAGCTGGCCGCGGGCGTGGCGGATTACATCGCCCGCTATACCGTCTATTTCGAGGGGAACAAGGCGCCGGGCGACGAACTGCGCGATCCCGCCCCGCGGGTGATCCTGATCCCCGGACTCGGAATGCTGACAACGGGCAAGGACGCGACCGAGGCCGATGTGAGCGCGCAGCTCTACCACCGCGCCATCCGCGTCATCGGCGCGAGCGAGGCGCTGGGCGGCTTCCAGGCGCTCAGCCCGGCCGAGGCGTATGGAATCGAATACTGGCCGCTGGAGCTCTATAAGCTCAAACTCCGCCCGCCCGATCGCGATCTGGCCGGCAAAGTGGCCCTGATCACCGGCGCGGCAAGCGGGATCGGGTTGGCCACTGCCGAGCGTTTTGCGGCGGAAGGCGCTCACGTCGTCATCGCCGACATCAACGCCGAGGGCGCCCAGAAAGCGGCCGATGACCTCGTCGCCCGGCATGGGTTCCGGCGCGCTCTGGCGGTGGCCTGCAACGTGACCCGCGAGGACGCGGTCTCGGAGGCCTTCCGCGCCGCGACCCGGGCTTATGGCGGAGTCGACATCGTGGTCAACAACGCCGGTATCGCGGGTGGAAAACCGATCGAGGACACGACCCTGGCCGACTGGCAGCGCAACATCGACATTCTGGCCACCGGCTATTTTCTGGTGGCGCGCGAGGCGTTCAAGGTGCTGCGAGCGCAGGCGCGCGGCGGGGCGCTGGTCTTCGTGTGCAGCAAAAACAGCATCGGGGCGGGCAAAGGCGCGGCGGCCTATAGCGCGGCCAAAGCGGCCGAGCTGCACCTGGCCCGCTGTCTGGCCGAGGAGGGCGGCGAAGCCGGCATCCGGGTGAACAGCGTGCTGCCCGATGGGGTGATCCAGGGCTCGTCGATCTGGAACAGCGAGTGGCGCGAGGCGCGCGCGAAGAACTACGGGGTCAAGCCCGATGAGCTCGTGGAGTTCTACCGCAAGCGCAACACGCTCAAAGTCAATGTCACGCCGGCCGACATTGCCGAGGCGATCCTGTGGCTGGCCGGCCCGCGCAGCGCCAAGACGACGGGCGGCGTCATCACCGTCGACGGCGGCAACCCGACGGCCTACGTGAGATGAAGACGGTTCTGGCCATCGACCTGGGCGCCGAAAGTGGCCGCGTCATGGCGGCTCGCTTTGATGGGCAGCGCATATCGACCGAAGAGGTTTATCGCTTTGGCAACGGCCCGGTCAACGTGCGCGGCGCCCTGCACTGGGACGTGCTGCGGCTGTGGCAGGAGATCCAGACCGGGATTGCCAAAGCGGCTCTCGCCGAGGGCGCCATCGCCGCGATCGGGCTGGACACCTGGGGAGTGGATTTCGCGCTGCTCGATCGCGACGGCACCCTGTTGGCAAACCCCGCCCACTACCGCGACCCGCGAACTGAGGGCATGCAGGAGTGGGTGTTTGCGCGGGTGCCGCGCGAGCGGGTGTTTGCCCGCACCGGCATCCAGATCATGCAGATCAACAGCCTGTATCAGCTTGCGAGCCTCGTCCGAACTCGAAGCCCGCTGCTGGAGACCGCCCAGCGCCTGGTGACGGTGCCGGATCTGCTTAGCGCCTGGCTGACCGGCGAAGTGGCGAACGAATACACCAACGCCACGACAACGCAGTGCTTTGACGTAATGGGTGGCAATTGGGCGTTTGATGTGCTCGACGCAATTGGCGCGCCGGGCCGGCTGTTCCAGCCGGTGGCACAGCCCGGGACGATCCATGGCGCGTATCAGGGCATCCCGGTCGTGCTCACCCCCCACCACGACACGGCCTGCGCGGTGTTGGGCGTGCCGGCCGAAAACGAGCGCTTCGCGTATCTGTCCTCGGGCACGTGGTCGCTGCTGGGCCTCGAGCTCGACCGCCCGATCGTGACTCCCGCTGCGCTCGAGGCCAACGTGACCAACGAGGGCGGTTATGGCGGGACGATCCGGCTGCTCAAGAACATCATGGGGTTGTGGCTGCTCCAGGAGAGCCGGCGGACGTGGGCGGTTCGCGGCGAGCAGACCGATTACGAGACGCTGGCGCGCCTGGCGGCCGAGGCAGAGCCGATGCGGTCGTTTATCGATCCCGACGCGCCCGAGTTCATCGCCCCGGGCGACATGCCGGCTCGGATTCAGGCCTGGTGCGGGCGGACCGGCCAGCCCGTGCCGCAATCGCAGGGCGCGATTGCGCGCTGCATTTTTGAGAGCCTGGCCCTGAAATACCGGTTGGTGCTTGAGAAGCTGAAGGCGCTTGCGGGAAAGCAGGTTGACGTGCTGCACGTGGTCGGCGGAGGCGCCCGCAATGCGCTGCTGTGCCAGATGACGGCTGACGCGACTGGTTGCCGGGTCGTGGCCGGTCCGGCCGAAGCGACGGCGCTGGGCAACGCCACCGCCCAGCTCATCGCGTTGGGCGAGCTCGGCTCGGTGGCCGAGGCCCGCGCCATGATCCGCGCTTCGTCCGACCTGATGACCTACGCGCCTCGGGACGCGGGGGTATGGACGGCGGCGTTCGAGCGGTTCCATGACTTGGTCGGTCATGCGTCATAGGTCACGCGCGCAAACTCCTCGTTTTGCAGGAGAAGGGGAGAAAGGAAAAAGAAAGAGTGAGCGCGCCCTTCGACTGCGGCCGGCGGAGTACTGGCGCGCAGACCATCGTTTTTGCGCCGCCGGCCTCCGCTCAGGGTGCTCGATCCGTAGCCAGTTCTCCCTTTCTCCTGCCAAATGACCAAGCAGCACATAGCCCATCACGAATATGCCAACTTTCACCCTCACCCACCTCAAGACCGAATACCGCGCGAACCCGCTCGGGATCGATGAGCCGCGCCCGCGCCTTGCATGGCAGATGAAGACCCGCCGGCGCGGGGCGCGCCAGGCGGCCTTTCAGATCGTCGCCCGCGATGAGACGAAGCGTGTGGTTTGGGACTCCGGCCGGGTCGAATCAGATCAATCCACCCAGGTCGAATACGCGGGGCCGGCCTTGCGTTCGCGCCAGCGCATCACGTGGCGGGTGACGGTCTGGGACGAACTCGGAGCGGTGGTTACCTCGCGCCCGGCGGGGTGGGAGATGGGACTGCTTGAACCGGGCGACTGGTCGGCTGCCTGGATCCAGGGCGGGCTTGTCGGCGGGCCGCGCACAAGCATTCCCGCTCCGTTCGTGCGCCGGGAGTTTACGGTGGACAAAACGGTAGCCTCGGCCCGGCTGTATGTGAGCGCGCTGGGCCTGTTTGAGGCCCGCCTGAACGGGCAGCGGGTGGGCGACGACGCGCTCGCGCCGGGCTGGACCGACTACGCGAAACGGGTCCGCTATCACGTTTACGACATTGGGGCGATGCTGCGCGTGGGCGATAACGTCCTCGGCGCGATTCTGGGTGACGGCTGGTATTGCGGGCATATCGGTTGGCAGGGCCGCCAGCGCTATGGCGACCGCCCGCGCCTGATCACCCAGCTCGAGATCACCCACAAGAATGGATCGCGGTCGGTGATCAACTCGGATCGGACCTGGAGCGTCGCCTATGGCCCCGTCCTGGCGTCGGACCTGTCGATGGGCGAGGCCTGGGACGCACGGCAGGAGATGCCCGGTTGGGATGCCCCCGGATTTGAGCCCTCTCGCTGGCGGCCGGTGGATCAGTGGGCCGGTCCCGCGCCAAAGCTCGAGTCTCGGAATGGTCCGGCCATGCGCCGGATCGAGGAACTCGGCCCGATCGCCGAGCCAAGCCCGATCGCCAGGCCACGCATGATTGATGACGGGGCAGCCCCGCGCTGGCTGTTTGATTTTGGGCAGAACCTGGTTGGCTCGATCCGTTTGAAGGCAGACCTCGCAGCGGGTGTGACGCTTACCCTGCGCTACGCCGAAGTCCTCGACGCCGATGGCCGAATCTACACGGCGAACCTGCGCTCCGCCCAGCAGACCGACATCTACACCTCGCGGGGCGGCCAGCAGGTCTACGAGCCGCGGTTCACTTTTCATGGCTTCCGATATGTCGAGGTCCAGGGCTATGAGGGCGTGCCGCCGCGAGACCTCCTCACGGCCCTGGTCATCCACTCAGAGATGGCGCCGACCGGGAGCTTCGCCTGTTCCGAACCGCTGATCAATCAGCTCCAGAAGAACATTGTGTGGGGCCAAAGGGGCAACTTTCTGGATGTGCCGACCGACTGCCCGCAGCGCGATGAGCGCCTGGGTTGGACGGGTGACGCGCAGGTGTTCGCCCGGACGGCGGCCTTCAACATGGACGTGGCCGGTTTCTTCACCAAGTGGCAGCGTGATATGGCCGATGCTCAGGGCGAGGACGGCTGCGTGCCGTCGATCGTCCCGAACACGCGCATCATGCCCAATGACGATGGCGGTCCGGCCTGGGCCGATGCAATGGTGATTGTGCCGTGGACGATTTTCCAGCGCTATGGCGATACCCGCATCCTCGAGCGTCACTATCCGAACCTGTCCGCCTTCATGGGCTATCTGGCCGGGCACAGCCCTGGCCATATCCGCGCCCACCCAGAGGCGCGCCCGCGCCAGGGGTATGGCGACTGGCTGGCCCTCGACGGGAGTGGCAAGACCGACGGAGGCACGCCCAAGGATTTGATCGGGACGGCCTACTACGCCCATTGCGCCCAACTCATGACACGCATCGCCGCTGCGCTCGGGCGGTCAAAGGATGAAGCCCATTTCGCGCGGCTGTTCAAAGACATTCAGCGCGCGTTTGTCCAACGCTTTGTCACTCTGGATGGGTTGCTGGCCGGACAGACCCAGACCGCCTGCGCGCTCGCGCTGCGTTTCGGGCTGTTGCCGGACGTGGTCCGTCCGCGGGTGCTGGCCGCGCTCGTGGGCGACATCAAGGCGCGCGGGATGAAGCTGTCGACCGGGTTTGCCGGCACGCCGCACCTGCCGTTCGCGCTCAGCGAGGCGGGGCGGACCGACATCGCGTATGCGTTGCTCAATCAGCGCGACTGGCCGTCGTGGCTATATCCGGTCACTCAGGGCGCGACGACGATTTGGGAGCGCTGGGACGGCTGGACGAAGGACAAGGGCTTCCAGACGCCGGCGATGAACTCGTTCAATCACTATGCGTATGGGGCCATTGGGGCGTGGCTGTACTCGGTTGTTGCGGGAATCGACACCGACGACGAGCAGCCGGGCTACAAGCGCATCACGTTCCGGCCGGAGCCTGGCGGCGGTCTCACCCATGCGGAGGGGGCCCTGGAGGGGCCGTATGGTCGGATCGAGAGTGCCTGGCGCCTGCGTGGCAGCGTTTTCCGCTGGCGGGTGACGGTCCCGCCCAACACCACGGCGGCGGCCTATGTTCCGGCGCCCGAGGCGGCCACGGTGACTGCCAATGGCGGGGTGGTTATCGCGCGCACGACCGACCGGGTGATCTACGAGCTTACGGCGGGGCGGTACAACTTTGTGGTTGAGGGTGGGCGGGATGCGTGAGGCGCCGGCCCGTCAGATCGTCTAACAGAAGAGGGGAAGAAGGACGGGGAAAGAAGGTTTCGGCTCCGGCCTTGTTAGGGCAGGCGGGCGAAGACGATCCACGCCGCCGGCCCGCGCTGTCATTCCGAACGCGCCCCACAGAGCCGCGGCAGGCATGGTTGTAACGGGGCGCGTGAGGAATCCATGTGACCTATGCCGGTCCGAGACTGGATCGGCTGCCGCATTCGTGACCCGATCCGCATTCAGACCGGGTTGCGTCACAGGGATCCTTCGCGCGACCGTTACTTTGGCAGTATCGACGGCTTAGCGAGCGAGATCGGGATGACAAATGCGAAGGAGCGCACCCTGCAATCCTACGCGTTGCGGAAATACCGGATGGGTCTAAACTCGCTCGTGTGCCGTTGCCCAACGTCGCAATATCGATTGGGCAATGGCGACACTTGGAGTCATCAGCGTCTGCCGCGAAGTGGGAGAACCGTGAAACCGACCATCGAGGGCAAGCATCCCTTCGGCGAACTCCTGGCCCAATACCGAGCCCGCAAACCTGGGCTGACTCAGACGCGCCTGGCCGAACTCACCGGTTACGACCAGGCCATCCTGGTTCGGATGGCGCAGGGCAAAAAGGATCTGACCGGGCCGTCGGGCCGCGAGCGGATTCTGCGGCTGACCGAGACCCTGGCCGATCAAGGAGCGCTCACGACGCTCGACGAGGGGAACGGTCTATTGATGGCCGCGGGCCTGCCACCGCTTTACGAAAGACAACCGGCCGAGGCGCGGCACATCAACGGTTTGGCCCGCCCGCCCGCCCGGCACCGCACTCGGCGGACCAACCTGCCGGCCGCGCTGACGGGCTTCGTCAGCCGCGCCCAGGAGATTGCCGATGCCCGCGACTTGATGGGCCAGAGCCGGCTGTTGACGCTGACTGGCGCGGGCGGCACGGGTGAAACCCGTCTGGCCCAGCGCCTCGCTGCCGATGTCCTGCTCAACTATCGCGACGGAGTATGGTACGCCGAGCTGGCCTCTCTGCGCGATCCGGCGCTTATTCCAGTAGCCGTCGCAAACATTTTTGGCTGGCCGGATCCGACCGGCCGAGTTTCGAACAACTGGCTGTTTTCCTGCGCGAACGACAGGTGCTGCTGGTGCTGGACAACTGCGAGCATCTGATCGAGGGTGTAGCCGATTTCGCAAAACGCCTGCTCAACGAATGCGCCCCATTAAGCGTTCTTGCGACGAGTCGCGAGGCGCTCAATATCGACGGCGAGATGACCTGGCGGGTGCCGCCGATGCGGACGGCTGAGGCCTCGACCGTGTTTGTCGAGCGCGCGCGCCTTGCCCGGCCGGGTCAGCCGCTCACCCCCGGTGATGCGACCGTAACCCACATTTGCCAGCGCCTCGACGGCATGCCCCTGGCGATCGAGCTGGCCGCCGCGCGCCTGAGCGCGATGAGCCTGTCCGACATCGCGGCGCGCCTGGATGACCGCTTTAGCTTGCTTTCGGACGGGCGGCGGGGCGCGCTGCCGCGCCACCGGACGCTCCCGGCTTTGATCGACTGGAGCCATGACCTGTTGAGCGAACGCGAGCAAACCGTCTTTCGCCGGCTCGGCGTATTCATGAGTGGCTGGTCGCCTGAGGAGGCCCGGGCCGTGACCGAGTCGGACGCATTGCCCGTCCTGGCTCAACTCGTTGCCAAATCGCTGGTGGTCATGGAGGAAAGCGATGCCAATACCCGTTATCGTTTTCTTGAGACGATTCGCCAATACGCCCTGGAGAAGCTCGCAGGGCCATCTGAAGTTGAGCGCGCGCAACGTTTGCACGCGGAGGAATTTGCCCGATTGGCCGAACAAGCCTGGTCCTTCCTCCATGGCCGCGAACAGATGCGGTGGATCAAGCGCCTGCGGTTGGAGCAGCCAAATCTCCGGGCCGGCCTGGACTGGAGCCTGGGTCCCGGCGGAGATCTGCTGCTGGGCTGCCGGTTGGTGGGCATGTTGTGTGAATACTGGAATGTAGAAGCGGCTCATTCGAGTGAGGGGGTGCGACGCTGGATTACGCTTGCGACGAAGGTTGTATCGAACGACATGCCGCCCGACACGCAAGCTTGGGTGTGGCTGGCCGCAGATAACTTACTCGGAGTTGTTTCCCCGTACAGCCAGCGCGCCCTGACGCTATTTGAGGTGTCTGGGAACCGCGCGGGCGCATTGATCGCCGAAGGATATGTTGGCCGAACGTATGCCTACTCGACCCTTGATCTCGCCGGCACCATCCGCCTGCATGAAAAAACGGTCACGCAATCGCGCGATTTTGGCAACCCTTGGATTCTGTGGTTCAACCTGGGCTTTCTGGCCGAATCCTTGCGCTTCAACCAGGTGTTCGCGCGGGCCGACCGAGCCTACCATGAGGCCTATCAGCTGGCGATGACGGCCGGCGATCTCCAATACGCATGCATGACCTTGCTCTACTACATTAGCGGCTCTGCAAAGGAGCGCCTTCAGTTCGAAGAATCGCCGCGCTATTACCAACAAAGCCTGGAGATGGCCCGCGCGCTTGAGAATCATTCGCTTGAGACGGCGGCGCGCTGCCATATCGGCCAGGACATCCAATACCTGGGGGATGTCCCCCGCGCTGTGGCGCTACTTGAGGACTGTCTGGCGTTTGCGCGAGAACGCCCAATTGGTTACGAGCTTGTGCTCGTGTATTTGTATCTGGCCCGGGCCGTGATTGCCGCGGGTGACTGCGTCCGCGCGCAGGGCCTGCTGGACGAGGCGCTCAGAATTTCCCTTTCGATCGGGTACCGTAACAACTACAGTGGGTACGATGCCATGGCCACGGTCACCGCCGCCCCGGGTGACGCAGTCCGCTGCGCGCGTCTGCGCGGGCTGGTCTCGCGGCTGATGGACGAGCGCCACCACTATCGCCTAGCTAACCTCGAGTGGGAGTTTGCCCCCTACATCGCCAAAGCCCGGGCCGTGATTGGCGATGAAGCGTTCGAGGCCGCCTTCGCCTATGGGCGGGCCATGACACTCGATGACGCGATTGCGTATGCGATGAGTCACTAAGTTGGCCAATCGTTACCAAAGTGGCTGAATGAATGCGCTGTCCGAAGTTAATGACAGTTACACCATCCAGATCGCTATCCGGCCAAGTCCGACGTTGTTTGCCAGCACGGGTCAGAGGCGCCGAACAACGAGGCAGCGCGGCGTGCGTACGTTGTCATTCCCGCGTTCGCGGGAATGACGATTGCAGAGTCGGCGCGTCGCGCTTCACGAATCTGATATCCACACGTAGCAGTGCCATCGAACTCATCATTGGTCACACTACGCGTGATCAGGCCAACCCCGCTTCGACCATTGCATCGGTTTCGAACACCTTCATCAACTTGGCGTCACTGTCGAAGACCGCCGACCTTGCGGCCTTCCAGCTGTTAATCCTGGCATCGCCGTACATGTATTTGAGTTTGTCTGGACTAATCCCGGAATTCTTGGACCAGTGCAACGTGTAGCGGATGTTTGCCTTCCGAAACGCCTCGTCCAGGCGGCGCTCGAACTCCGGGAAGCGCTCGTCGTGGATCATCCCAAGCTCGAAGACTGCGGTGATCGGCTCGTGCTGGGTGAACGCGAGCGTCCCCGTCGAGGCGCGGCAGAGCCGCACCTGGTAGACCGAGGGCAGGCCCAGCTCCTGGGTGACCTGCGAGGCGATGTCAATCGTCGCCGCCGCGTCTTTGACCGACACCGCGAATGCGCTCTCAATGTAGCCCCTGAGGTAGTAGATCGACGAGGTGTAGAGCTGGCCCGGACTGCCGCGCACCTTGCCCAGCAGGGCGAACTTGCGGTACTGCCTGTACTCAATCCCCGTCAGAAAGCGCGGCGGCAACAGCCTGGCGAGAAAACCGAGAACTTGCAATATGTTGATGCCAGGCGCGTAGCCGTTCTTGTCGCGGATGATCCAGCGGGGTTTGGGCGTCCGAACGCCGGGTATGTATGGCACCTTCGGCGCGCCTGCCTCCAGGGCCTTCTGCGTCCGGGAGTAGGGGTCGAAGATGAACTCGTAATGATAGAGGTCTTGGGGAATTATGCCGGCAGCGAAGTCGCTGAGCTTCCGCTTCAGATCGGCGTAGCTGATGGTGGCGATGGGCGGGAACTCGAGCTGATAGATCGGGGCGGTTTCCACCGCGAGGGCGGCGATGATCCCGAATGCGCCGATGCTGACCACGGCCGCGTTGAAGATATCGTCGTCGCGGATCAGCCGGGCGCCGATCTTGTCGACGAAGTCCTGGTTCATGACCGGCTTCGATTGTCGCTCGAGCCAGATCGTTTTGCCGCTGCCGGTCGCGAGGTGCAGGCCGACGACGAAGTCCGGCATCGCCCCGTAGGTGAGCTGCGATCCGTGGGTGTTGCCGGAGACGGCTCCGGCGACGGTCTGGCCGTTGCCGATCCCCGCGGCCTGGATCGCCCGCCGTTTGTCATCCGTCGGCGGGAAGAGCTCGAGATAAGAGTTGAGTTCGGCGATCTGCATGCCGGCCTGGGCAAGGACCAGGTTAGGACGCCGCTCCGCCGGATACGCCTCATGAAAATACTTGTCGCCGACTTCGTAACAGCCGTTCAGCTGTTTGGTGTTCACCAGCCAGCCATCGGTGATGTTGATCTTCGACAACGCCCATCCGGCGCCAATCGGGAGGACGCGCTTGCGGGCTGCGGGGGCCCGGCGGATCAGGTCGTTGAGGTCATCACCGGCGCGTCGGAACATCTCCCACCCCGAGAGCAGCTTCCCGTCGGAGCTGACGTTGTCGGCGTTGTAGATTTCGGCCACCGTTGTCTGGTGTGTATCGTGGGCGCTGGCCCACGGCTGTGGGCCCTCCTTTTCGGGTTTGATCATCGTCAGAACCTCAGTCCAGGTTTCCGGATTGGATCGGCGGGCGGCAGCAACGCCAACTCACCACTATGGGCGCCCAGAAGCCGAGCGTCAACACGGTGATGAGCAGCTGCGGGAGGGATCGCCCAATCCTGAGCTCTTCGATGCCGAGCCGCTGACCGTTGGACAATCGGCAGTTGGTGATGGGCAGATCCTGCCGCCAGAGGCCCCATGCGAGGCTGTTGACCCACCTCGTCTCCAACTCGTTGCCGGGCATATTCTGCGGTTGCGAATCAAAGGCCCCGCCGTCCTGGTAGATCAGGGTGCTCGACAATAAATTGGCGAAACCCGGTAGGTTGCGTCCTTTCATGGTTCCCTTCCTTTGGTTCAGTCGATCAAATCGACTCTCGTCCCATCAATCCAGGGCCCCGGATCAGCGACGTGAGGCGTATCGCCAAGACGTTCCAAGTCGTCGAGAAAAGCCTGTGCGACACGGCCTGGGCCGGGCGATAAGCCGGCCGCCAGGAATCCGGCCATTTCGAGGTCAAGCGCCCCGCTGATGGTGCGATTTGCCCCGAAGTAAATGCATCGTTTCAGCGCCGCAATCGCGATCGGGGACCGGCGCGCGAGGCGAGCGCCGGTTGCCTGGGCCTGGGCGAGCAGCTGGTCCTCGGGCACGAGCCGATGCACCAGGCCGAGCGCCAGGGCTTGGGCGGCCGTCAGCGGGGCGCCTTCGAGAATGTGTTCGAGCGCGCGCGCGGTGCCGAGCATGCGTTGCAGCCGGTGCGTGCCGCCGCCGCCCGGGATCACCCCCACGAGCATCTCCAATTGACCCATGCGCAGGTGTGTGGCGTCGGCGGCATAGCGCAGGTCGCAGGCGAGCGCGATTTCCTGGCCACCCTCGAGTGTGGGACCGTTGATCGCCGCGATGTAGACGACCCGGGAACGGTTCATGCGCAGGGTCGCCCGCTTCCAGCGAAAGCCCTCGGTGAGCCCGTTGCCGGCAACGCCACCAAACCGTTCGAGCGCGGACACCAGCCCGGGGATACCCATCACAAGGTTGAGCAGCGGCACGACGAATTCCAAAACGCGCATCGAAACCTGTGGGTGAGGCAATCTCTGGATGGCCACGAACTCGCGCGGGTCCGCGTGCGTGAGAAAGCGGCCCTCCACACCCCCGGTAAGCACAACCGCGCCAACACTTGGGTCGTCATCGACGACACTCGTTAGGCGGTCCAGGTCGCGGATGAAGGCCATGGTCAGGAAGTTGAGCGGCGGGGAAGAGAAACGCACCGTCAGGACACGGCCGTTCTGCTCAAGTCGCAGGGTATCGAATGAGTGATCGCGTACCGCAGTCATGAGATGGTCCCCCTTTCCAGGATGACGGACGGCGCCTCGGGCAGCTGGCCGATCTTCTGCGCGCGTTGGGCCAGCCAGACGAAGTCCGCGTGCTCATGGATGGCCCTTGCGGTGGCTTCGGGATCGAAACCTCCGAACGCCAGAACATCGGCGGCAATCGTCGCTGAAGGTGCAGCGACCATACGTAGATCTTGGATCGGCGATATTACCACGTGGCCTAAGTGGGGCGTCAACACATGATTAACGCTTTCCCGCGGTCCGGATACGGAGCTGAAGGGCCATCCGTCTGGGCGCGGGCGGTTGATTCGCCCGCAAGCACAGACGCGGTCTCCCCGGCAAGCGCGCCCAGTTTCAGGATGTCCCGCCGGTTCAGTTTTGCTTCTTTGTCGGTCTTGTATGGTCGGGCGTTTGCCATAGTGATCCCTCTTCAGGTAATGCCTAACCGCCCTTGGTCGTAAGCATGGGTCGATCCTATAGAAAACGCCGGTGCAATTAGTGACAAATTGTCACGTTTGACCGGCAGTGTGTCCTTCCCCCGCCCATCGGCCCGCCCACGGTCGGCAAGGCAGCGCCCCTGGTGGCGGGATTGTGGTACAACCCTGCGCATGGTTGACCTCGATCTCGACCACAATCTCGATCCGGTGGATCCGATCCAAATGGAAATCCTCGGCCGTCTGTCGCCGGAGGAGCGTGTGCTTGCTTCAATGGCCATCAGCGAGATGGTGCTGGCGGGATTGCGCGGCGCGCTTCACGAGCGGTATCCCGATTGGTCGCAACGGCGGCTCAATTTAGAGGCGCTCGGCATGCTCACCCCTCTTCGCGGCGCGCGGATTCGCGAGTTTATTGAACATGAGCATGATTTCGTTTTACGTTGAATTGTTTCGCGCGCTGGAAGACATTGGCGCGCCGTACATGATCGTCGGCGCCTTTGGGGCGACCGCGTTTGGCCTGGGACGATCCACCCTCGATGTCGACATTGTCGTTGCGTTCCGGCCAGATCAATGCGCCGCGCTCGCCGACCGATTCCCGCCCCCGAACTACTACGCCGATCCGGAACAGATGCGGGAGGGGATCGCGCTCGGGATCATGTTCAACATCATCGACAGTGGGCGGGGCGCCAAGGCCGACTTGACCCCGCTGTCTTCCGATCCAGGGGCGCGCGAGGCGTTTGCCCGCCGCGTGCGTAGATCTTTTCGTGACGCGCTTGGCGTTTCGTTTGAGGCGTGGTGCGCGCGCGCGGATGACATCATCCTTGGCAAACTCGCGGCCTGGCATGAGGGGCGCTCGACAAAACATGTAAACGATATCGCCATGCTGCTCAGGTTCGATTCGGCCGGACTCAATGCCCGGTATCCGATAGATCGGGATTACGTCGCCCGGCGCGCGCTTGAAATCGGCCCCGAAGTGTCGGAACTCTGGCAGGATCTTCGAAGTCGCGCCGATCGCGCATAGCGCAAAGGCCCCATCGCCTCCCGGGAAAACCGCCATGAAAATCATCGACGTCCAGACCGTCCTGCTGACCGGCCCCTGCACGGCCGACCCCTTTGTCCTGGAAGCGCGCAAATTGCGCAGCGCGGCCTTGATCGAGATTCGCACCGACAGCCCGCACACCGGCGTCGGCGAGACCTATGCCGGTTACTTCTTCCCGGAGGTGGTGCCCGCCATCGTCGACTTCTATCGCCCGATCCTGATCGGGGCCGATCCAACTGACATTCACACGCTGCGGGCGCGGTTGGCCCGCTGCGGCGCGTATTGGTCGCGGGTGGGGCTGGGCGCGACCGTCATCGCCGGGATCGAGGCCGCTCTCTACGACCTCAAGGGTAAAGCGCTTGGCCTGCCGGTCTACGAACTGCTGGGCGGGCGCGCCCACGAGCGCCTGCTCACCTACGCGACCGGGTCGGTCAGCAACTGGCCGCCCGACCAGCTCAAAGCCAAGTTGGATTTCTATCTCGGCCTGGGCTATCGCGCCTTCAAGGTGGCCACCGGTTACTACGATGGCGCGACGCGGTCGTCGATCTCTGCGCGAGGCGTCAGCGAGACCGTTGAGATGGAAGCGCGAAAGGCCGAGATGATGCGCGCCCACGTCGGCGCCGGAATCGGCATCGCCATGGATGGCCACATGGATAACAATTCCGGCAATACGTGGGATGTGCCGACTGCCCGGGCGGTCCTGCGCGCGCTCGAGCCGTTCGATCTGCTCTTCTTCGAGGAGCCCCTGCCGTACACCGACCCGTGGGGCTATGGCGAGCTGAACCGTTCGACGAGCATCCCGATCGCGGGCGGCGAGTGCCTGACCACCCTCGAGGAGTTCCGCCAGTTTGCCGATCTGGGCGGCTTCTCCATCGCTCAGCCCGACGCGGCCTGGTCGGGCGGCCTCAACGAATTCATGCGTATCGCCCGGATGTTCGACAGCCGCAAGCTGCGGGTGGCCTCGCACTCGTGGGGGGCCGGGGTTGCCCAGATGCAGAACCTGCATGCCGGTTTCGCCGCGCCAAACACGGCCGTGCTCGAGACCCCGCCCGCGCCGGGCGCCCTGCACACCGAGCTATGGGGCGACTCCTTCGTCATGAAGGACGGCTACATGCTCCCGCCCGTGGCGCCTGGTCTCGGCGTGCGCCTCACGGACGAAATCAAGACCAAATTCGCCTTTGTGCCGGGGACGGGCGAGTTCAACAGCGTGCCGGGGAAGATCCTGACGACGTAAGCGTGGCCGGCGGATTTGTTGTTGTCAGTGTCATTCCGAACCCGACCCATAAAGCCGTGGCAGACATATGCGTATTGGGGCGGGTGAGGAATCCCTGTGACGTTTGGCGTGTGAGGCGTGAATCGGCTACTGCATGCGTGACCCGATCCACGCTCGGACAGGGTTGCGTTACAGGGATTCTTCGCTCGGCGGTGACGTTCGAGGCGGCATGGGCTCAGCGGCCTCGCTGCTCATGACATGGCAGGGAGAAAGCACCCCGAGCGGAGGGCGGCGGCAACAGCGCGAACCTGAGGCGGCGAGTACTCCGCCGTCCGCAGTCGAGGGGCGCGGAATACCGTGCGGCGCGTCCCCAATTCCTTCCGGACTCAGCGCGCTGTGCCGGCTACTCGCCGGGCGATCTCGGCCCGCACAACGGGCGCGACCTTCGTCCCCAGCAGTTCGATGGCATGCATCACGCCGGCGTGTGGCATTGTCCCCACGCCGAGCTGGAGCAGCATCCGCTGATGGCGGAAGATATTGTGTTGGAAGAGGATCTTCTCGATCACCTCACCGGGGTTCCCCACAAAGTCCGAGCCGCGCAGCATGCGCGAGGCCTCGAACTGCTGGCGGGTGAGGGGCGACCAGCCGCGCTCGCGGCCGATCTTGTTCATCACCACCGACATGCGCGGGAAGTACTCATCGGCGGCCTTGCGCGAGTCGTCGGCGATGAAGCCGTGCGAGTTGATGCCGATCGGCAGGCGGCCAAGATCGTGGCCGGCCTCGGCGGCCGATTCGCGGAAGATCTCCAGGAAAGGGGCGAATCGCTCGGGCATCCCGCCGATGATGGCCAGCGCCATCGGCAACCCGAGCGCGCCGGCGCGGACCGCTGACTCGGGCGTGCCGCCCACCGCCACCCAGATCGGGAGCTTGTCCTGGAAGGGTCGCGGATACACGCCCAGATCATTCAGGGCCGGCCGATGATGTCCTTCCCAGGTAATATGCTCTGAATCGCGAAGCTTCATCAGCAACTCGAGTTTCTCGGAAAACAGATCGTTGTAGTCATGCAGGTCGTAGCCAAAGAGGGGAAATGACTCGATGAATGAACCGCGGCCGGCCATGATCTCGGCCCGCCCCTTCGACAGGAGATCGAGCGTGGCGAATTGCTGGAAAACCCGGACGGGATCCTCGGAGCTGAGCACGGTCACGGCTGTCGACAAGCGGATGCGCCTGGTGCGTTCCGCGGCCGCCGCCAGAATGACGACGGGCGCGGATGACACGAAGTCGGGGCGGTGGTGCTCGCCCAGCCCGAACACGTCGAGGCCGACCTGGTCGGCCAGTTCGATGGTTTCAAGAAGATTGCTCAGGCGTTCGGCCGGGCTGATGAGCACGCCGCTGACGGGGTCGAGGGTGCGCTCGGCGAAGGAATACACCCCGAGTTCGAAGGGCGGTGGCTGGGCAGAGGAAGTTTCTAACATCGGGCAAATTGCGCCGAACGACGCCTACGCGTAGTATTCGGCAAAATTGGCCGGCGCCTCCAGGGCAACCCGGCGCACGTAAGCGTCGTCAACCTGGATATCGGGGACACTCGGCAAAGCTGACACGAGTTCATCGATGAGCGCCTTGTCGTCGAGCCGCGCTACGATCGCGGCCATCGCAAAAAGGGCATCCGTGGGTTCACGATTGTAGTCAGGGTATTGCGCGATATCCGGCATCTGTTTCAGGATTTCGGCAAATGTCGCCTGCCCGCCTGAACGGGCGGCAAAGCCGTAGAACTCCGGGAAGTTATCCGTATTTTTGGCGTGCTCCGCCATGATCGCGTCACAATCGGGATGGTTAAGGTCGACCAGCGCCCACAGCGGACCGATAAACAGCATCTCGTCGTCGGCACCCTCGTCTTCAGTCAGCAGCGCCTTGTCATGGATGGCCGCCAGACGAACGTAGCAGCGCATCACGGTTTCGAGCCCTTCGGCATAACGCAGGTAGCCAAAGACCATGCATGAATGAGCCTGGGTCATCTCGGGCAAGGCGTCAAACACAGCCAGCAGCTCATCGCAAAACCGGTCCCCAAATTGGGGCGCCAGAGCCAGAACGCGCAGCATGACGTCCGAATCGCTCACATAGCCAGGGCCGACCACAAGCGCCGATTTGATGGCGGGCAACAGCCTGGGGCCGTGCTGGATCATTCGCTCGCGCCAAAGCGCCTGCTCCGCATCAGTCCTGATCCGACCGGCCAGGCGTATCAGGCGTTCGGGATTCTTCATTCCTCGGATGCGGGCAAGTAATTCCTGCTCCTCCTGGCGTTGTTTGCGGGAAAGATGCTTGGGGTGGTTGCGCGCCCACTCGCGTCCCATGCCGGCGAGGTCCCAATGACGCCACAACGTCGGGGGGCTGGGTATGAGACGATCCTTAAGTTCAGGCTTTGGCGCGGAATCGGCGGTTCGATCAGGACGCGAGGTCTTTGAGGACTGACTATCCGCCGCTGCCCGTTCGCGCAGCCAGTCCAGCGCGCCCGGGACACCCCGCCATTCGTCGCCGGCGCGGAACGCGTAAACGATGGCTTCATCAAAACTTCCCGCCTCCACGGCGCTGGGGATACGTTCCGGCAGCGGGGCCAGACCCAGCAGGAATAACGGGATACGGCCATTCAGCGCGAATCCCTCGGTGAGCGCATCCTCGGCGTCCGCGCTCGGCCCCTCATGCGTCTTGAAGCGCAACAGAGCCCTGTCGTACGGCCACCCGGACTCGACATCTCCCCGGAACGCACGCTCCAGCGCCTCAAACGCGGCGGTGTCGCCGCGGGCTGCCAGCAAGGGCGCCAGAAAGTAGCGCGCGCCCTGGTTGTCTCCGGGGTTGAGGTCCATCATTTGCTGAAAGCAGCGCTCAGCCGTAGTGGCGTCGCCTTGCGCCTTGAAGTGCAGTCCCAGCGCGGCAATGGCCCTCAGATACGGGCGGTTCCCAAAGCGGGTCCACACCGTGCCGTCCGGGTCTTCTGGGCCGGCAGGTTCGAAGTGCGCCCGCCCCGCTTCCACCGCCCGATCGAGCATCGCCTGACGGGCGGCCGGTTCAAGCTCGAACTCGGCCAGAATCCGGAGCGCGTCGGCGCAGTCGCGGGAGATATCCAGCGCTTGTTGGGCAAGCAAGCGGCGTGCCTCCGCAGTCTTCGCGTCGGCAACTCCGTAGATCAACTGTTGAGCGGCCTCGAGCGGCGTCCCCGGCTCGGGCCCCGGCAATTCGTCGCGTTTCAGCACCTCTTCCAGGCGTTTATTGAGTTCCTCGATCGAATCGAAATCCATTTGGCTCGCCCAGGCCGTGACCTTGCCAAGGCTCTGCTCGGTGACAAGGGTGCGCTCCATTACCAGATCAGAGTCGCGAATAAGCGTGGGGGCTCTGGACGAAAAGGGGCGGGAAACTGGCATGCCTGGCATTATGCTTCAGTCACAATGCGGCGTCTGACCCTCCCGAATACATCCCTGACGGTTTCGACCCTGTGCCTCGGCACGGCTGAGTTTGGCGCGGCGGTGCCGGCCGCCGAGGCGCTTCGATTGCTTGATGCGTTTGTGGCAGGGGGCGGCAACTTCATCGACACGGCCAAGGTGTATGCCGATTGGCGCCCGGGCGAGCGCAGCATCGGCGAAAAGACGCTCGGGGCCTGGCTGCGCGCCCGCCGCAACCGTATTGATCTCGTGATCGCCACCAAGGGCGCGCATCCGGAGCTGGCTACCATGTCGATTCCGCGCCTCTCACCGCGCGAGATCAGCGCCGACATCGAGGCCAGCCTGGGCAACCTCGGCGTGGACGTCCTCGATTTGTGGTACCTGCATCGCGACGATCCGGCCCGACCGGTTGGCGAGATTGTCGAGACGCTCAACGCGCAGGTCGCCGCGGGCTGGATTCGCTACTTTGGCTGCTCGAACTGGCGAACGGACCGCATCGCGGCCGCTCAGGCTTACGCCGCCGCGCGCGGCTTGCGCGGCTTTAGCGCCAACCAGATGTACTGGAACCTGGCCGAGACCATCCCGGCGGCGCTGTCGGATAAGACCGTGGTGTTGATGGACGGGTTGATGGCCGGCCTGCACACACGAACGCAACTCGCGGCTGTGCCGTATTCGTCTCAGGCGCAGGGATTCTTTCAGAAGCTCGATGCGGGCGCGATTTCGCCCCGCGACTTTCGAGGCGGGGTGTATGCCAGCCCGGTCAACCGGGCCCGAATGGCCCGCCTCGTTGAGATGCGCGCCGAGACCGGGCTCAGCCTGACCCAGCTCAGCCTGGGCTATCTGATGGCCCAGCCCTTTCCGACCGTGCCTGTGGTTGGCTGCAATTCTTTGTCTCAACTGGCCGACACGCTGACGGCCGGCGACGTCGCGCTCACGCCCGCCCAGGCGGCCTGGCTGGAGGGGAACCCGTAGAGGCGGACGCAACTAAGACGGCCCACCGGCCCGTCTTGGTCGCTACGGCTGAAACAACTCGATGGGGTTGCCAGACGGATCGTCGACCAGGACCTGGCGGCCGCCGGGGCCGAAGATCGGGTCGCTGCGGAAATGGACCCCGGATGTCCGAAGGGCCGCGAGGGTGGCATCCAGGTCGGCGACCTCGATGACGAGCCGATTCCAACCGCCTGGCTTTGGCTGAGCGCCATCGGGCAATGGCTTTGACGCCGACGTGCCTGGCCCGCTCAGCCAAAGCGACACATCATCGCGTTTGACGATTGCGAAGGGCGGCCCCCAGCGATCGGCGAGCTCAAATCCGAGAATGGCATAGAAGGCGATGGATGCGTCAACGTCGTTGACGAGATAACGAACGACAGCCAAGTGTACCTCCACTGCTGGCAAAAGAAACCTGGAAGACGGGCAGAATTCTACCCGCGCGCGCGCCTGGGGCCGGTCCGGAATCGCCGCAATTTGCCGCTTGCGCAGCGCATCCGCCACGCCTCATCGCGTTGTCACCGTCAGCGATAGGCGATAGCGAGCCTGATCGATCGTTCCGCCGGTCGTGGCTTCGGGCAAGACCGCGATGAGGGCGATGTGTTGTCCGGCGACCTCGGCGGTGCTCGTGTAGCGCTTTAGCGCGTCGATGGAACTCAGCTTGAGGCGCTCGCGGATTTCGGCCCTCGCGACCTCGAACGTGAACGATGCCACGCCGGACCAGACGCACATGACCTTGCCATCTGTGGGACAGCGCGAGTCTTCGTCAACCGACAGGAGCGTTAAGTTGATTCCCGGGGCGATCGTCCGCGAGTCTCCAATCGCGAATGTATTGGGCGCGCCGGCTGGGGTCGCCGCCACCCAGGCTTTGAATGCCGCGGGCAAGCCAATCTCGTCCGCGATCACGCCGTTCAGCGCAAACCAGGCGCGATAAAAGGCCTGGGTCTCGCCGGTATCGGGTAGCCCGGGGTCGGGCAGGCCGGCCAGGGTAATAACGCGGGCGTTGACCGCCTCCGAACTTCGGAGCGGGGCGGCAACTTCCGGCCGGATCGGGCCAGTGCCCTGAATGGCCTTTGGCGAGACATCCTTACGCAACTGGGTGAAGGTCGCCGCGCCGTCCCGAGAGTCGATCCGTCCCCACGGCGCGGAGATGCGCTCTCCGTCCGCCAGCTGCGGATCCCGCCCGGCGCCATAGGCATAGCGCGTCCACGTCGTGGTCGCGGATGGCGGCCACTCTGACGGCAGATAGGGAGTCAGCCGCCACTGCCACAACAGACCTTGGGATTTGGCCAAGCCTGACCAGACCGCCTCGGTTCGGGCAGCTGCGTCCGTTGGGGCAATGATGGCGGGCGTCGAGGCTGGCGCCGCGGCGCAACCGGCGCTCATCAGACACACGGCCCACCACGCGGAAAGTGATTTGTTCACCCCGATTAACCTGAGCCAAACCGCTGGTTGACGCCGGTCGTCAGGACGTCGTCGTCGGAGTCACCGCCAAACACTGTTGGCACGACGGCGCTGAAGGGTTGGGTGGCGCCGCCCTTGAGCCGGAGGATGCCGCTCACAACGCTGAACGCCTCATTCACCGGCAGAGGCTCTTTCTTTGGGGATTCGCCCCCGAACAACTTCTTGAAGATCGACATGGCAATCCTTGGACACGCGCATCCGCGCTGTGACAAATCGGTAACGCCGGGGATTCCCGTATGTCGATCGTAGTCGAAAACCGCCCGAGCGGACTATCGCGGAGTACCGGGAGTCTCTCAAACCTGAGTACAGACGGCGGTCCGCGATCCCTATACCACCAGATCGTTCCGCCCGGTCAACTGCCGAAGCAGCCCGAGCTCGCCTACGTGGGTGGCTTCGTGGAAGAAATAGAAGAACACCCGCCGGGCGAGGGTGCGTTTGTTCTGGCCGACCTGAACCTCGGTCGCCCAAGTCTCGGGCGTCGTGTTGAGTAGCGTCTCGCGGAAGCGCGGGGCCTGCTGGTCGAACATTTCCAGCAACGTGTCGAGTCGACTCACACCAGGCTCGTCCTGGGTGATCGGCTCGCTGCCCATGTCATAGCGGGCCAGGGCATCGGGCGCAAAAACGCGGCCCGCGCCGAGCCACTCAAGGATCTCATCGCGGCTGAGAAGCATGTGGCCAAGCGTCCAGTTCATGCAATTGCCGCGGAACGGGAGCTGCAACAACGACTCGGCATGGGTCAAGCCGTCGGTCTGCCTCTTGGCGAGCCCGAGGCTGGTCTCGAAATGGATGGCGAGCAATTGGGCATCGAACATGCCGGGAGTCTACTCCAACCCGTAGCGATGCAACAGCGCTGTGTCGCCCAGGATATCGCTGGTCGGGCCGTCGGCGACGACGAGGCCGTCGTCCATGACCACCGTCCGCTTGAACAACTCGCGGACCATCGGCAAGTCGTGGGTCGACACCAGCATGGTCTGGGGCAGAGCGTCCAAAAGGTGGATCAGTCCGCGCCGTGACCGCGGATCGAGCCCGGCCGTTGGCTCATCGAGGACCAGAATCTCGGGTTTCATCGCCAACACGCAGGCGATCGCCACCCGCTTCTTCTGGCCGATGCTGAGGTGATGCGAGACGCGCGGTCCGAACCCGCCCATCCCGACATCGTCAAGGGCGCCGTCCACGAGTGCGCGCACCTCGGCTTCCGGAAGGCCCTGATAGATTGGCCCGAACGCCACGTCGTCAAAGACGGTCGGCGAGAAGAGCTGGTCGTCGGGCATCTGGAAAACAAGCCCAACGGCCGCGCGTACGCGCGCAAGCGTCTTGTCGTTGACGTCCATCCCGGCCACTTGAACCCTCCCGCGTTTTGGGCGGAGGATCCCGTTCAGGTGGAGGATGAGGGTCGACTTGCCGGCCCCGTTCTGGCCGACCAGAGCGACCTTCTCGCCGCCCTCGATCATCAGCGAAACGCCTTTCAGGGCTTGATGCCCGTCCGGGTAGGCGTATTCGGCTTGTTCAACTTCGATTCGATGGTGCACGGGATTTCTCGGCGTTCATTGTCCGCATGGAGCGGCCCTTGAACGGAATGGCGGTTTGAATTGCATGATGCGGGCGGCCCTTGAACGGAATGGCGGTTTGAATTGCATGATGCGGGCGGGGCTAGAACAGGATAGACAGACTTAACAGCAGCGCCAGCGCGGCCAGCATGCCAAACAGGGTAACCCACTGCGCGCGGGGAATGGGCGGGGCCGGGAAGGCGCGGGCCTCGCCGTCGTAGCCGCGGGATGCCATTGCCAGGTATATCCGGTCGCCGCGCTCGATGGCGCGCAGGAACAGGCTGCCGGCCATCGCGCCCGCCACGCGGGCGCGCCACACGATCGTCCCACCGATTTTGCGCGCCCTGCGCGCAGAATCGGCCGACACGCCGCTTCGCGACGACCGGGCCCGCAGCATACGCTGGGCTTCGTCGGCCAGCACGAACAGGTAACGCCACATCAGCCCGAATGTTGCCACGAACAAACGCGGGATACGGATCGCCCGCATTGCCAGAAGCAGGTCGGGGAAGGACGTCGCCGCAGACAGCACAATCGCCATCTGGAGCGAAAGCCAGGACTTGATGGCGATGCTGACGAAGCGCGAGACGCCGGGCGCGCTGATCGAGATTCCGCCGAACGCCGGCACATTGGCCAGCTCCGGCGGCCCCCCGTTGAAGACCAGCGGCGCGGCCGCCAGAACGAAGGGGAGGGCCAGGACCGATCGCTTCAGCACGCTGCCCACCCCAAGTTCCGACAACAGGATGACGGAAAGCGAGATGGCCAGCAACAATCCATACAGCGCCCAGGCCCCGAACGGCATCAGCGCGACCGTCAGGATGAAGGCAATCGCCAGGGTCAGCTTGATTCGCGGGTCGAGGGCGTGGATCAGGCTGTTGCGCGGCTGATATGGATCGAGATAGTGCAGGTGCATTTATGCGGCGCGTCCTGAGGCGCCACCCGCGGTACGCTTGCGCCGGGCATAGGCCAGCCCCAGCGCCGCTCCCAGCACAATCAGCATGCCGATCAGGCCGGCCAGGATGGTGGCCGCGGCCTCGTTCTGGATGCCCGGCACAACGTAGGCGGGGAGAATCTCAAATGCCGGCCCCTGTGCTTTGTCCAGGAAACCCTGCTGCGCGGCGACCCATTCGAGGCCGTCCGGGAAAGCCGACGCCAGGGGCGAGGCGATTGCCAGCAGCGCGGCGATGACGAGCCCGCCGACCACAATTCCGCGATTGCCGCCCCGGGCAGGCGCGTTCGCGGATACCAGATCCGGTCGCGCGGCAAAGACCACCGCCAACGCGCCGACCGTAATCAGCCCTTCGCCGACTCCAATGAGCATGTGGACGAGGCCCATGGTCGGCACTGCGATATCGGCAGTTGTCGTCCCGGAGAGGGCGAGCTGCAGGGCGACGCCCAACGCGGCCACCACGATCGACGTCCATCCGGCTGAGAAACCGCTGGCGAACACGCCAATCTTTCGTTCGCCAAGCAGGCGCTTGATCAGGGTGTACACGCCAAATGCGACAAACGAGCCCACCACACCCATATTGACGATGTTGCTGCCCAGGGCCAGCAGGCCGCCATCCTGGAACAGGAGGGCCTGCACGCTGACCACGCAGGTCAACACCAGCACCGACGCCCACGGTCCAAGCAGGATGGTGGCCAGGGCCGCGCCCATGAGGTGGCCCGACGTGCCGCCGGCGACCGTGAAGTTCAGCATCTGGCCGGCGAAAATGCAGGCCGCCAGCACGCCCATTAGCGGCACCTGGCGCTCGCCGAGGGTCTTATTGACCTTGCGCAGGGCCTGGGCGATAAAGATGAGGGCGATCACCCACATGACAATCGACACGCCGATGGATAGAAAGCCGTCCGGAATATGCATTTCCGCGGGTTTGCTGAACATGATTCCCCCCTGTCGTTGCAGCAGCAACAATAAATCTTCAATACAGCGCCGGCATGAGCGCCTGCGAGACCTTCATTATCGCCCGCGTTCCGTTATTGCGACAATTCGCAAAAACGTTTACCAGGCTCTCAGGAACGCTTGCGCCGGCAATTCGCGCACAGGCCGGTCAGCACCATGTGGCGGGTGACGAGGACAAAGCCCGTGCGGCGAAGCACCTCGCGCTCAAACGCAATCACCGCGTCGCCTTCGAGCGTTTCGCTGCTCCCGCATGATTCGCATAGCAAATGGTGATGCGGCCGATCGCCGATCAGCTCGAACACGCGCTGGCCGTTCATTTCGGACTGGCTGACCAGACCCAGATCGCGCAGAAAGTAGAGGGTGCGATAGACCGTTGCGCGGTCGATGCCGGTCGCCTTGCGGCGGACCCGCGCGTAGATGGCGTCGGCCGTCAAATGCGCGGCGCCGCGCCCGCCCAGCGCGTCAAAGACAACCTGGCGCTGCGGCGTGGCGCGGTAGCCGCGCTCATGGAGCAGATCGCTTAGGCGGGTGTCGTGACTGGCAGTGGCTCGGCGGGGCATTTGTGGGCCGAGCATACCGCG
>JBKJQK010000407.1:0-7086 GCA_046594095.1 Anaerolineae bacterium
GCGGTGCTGGGGCTGGGCAACATCGGCGCCGCCGCCGGAAAGCCAGTCATGGAGGGCAAGGCCCTGCTTTTCAAGCGCTTTGCCGACATCGATAGCATTGATATCGAACTGGCGACCGAGGACGCGGACAAGATCATCGAAGCGGTCAAGCTCATGGAGCCCACCTTCGGCGGAATCAACCTCGAGGACATCAAGGCTCCCGAGTGCTTCTACATCGAAGAGCGGCTGCGAGCGGAAATGAATATTCCGGTCATGCACGACGACCAGCACGGGACTGCGATCATTTCCGGCGCGGCGGTGCTGAACGCGCTTGTGATCACCGGGAAGGATGCGAAGAAGGTCCGGGTCGTCATCAATGGCGCCGGCGCCGCGGCGCTGGCATCGGCCCGCTTCTACGTCCTGCTCGGCATCCCGCGCGAAAACATCATGATTTGCGACAGCAAGGGCGTAATCTATCGCGGCCGCACGACCGGGATGAACCGCTACAAGGAGGAGTTTGCCTGCGATACCCGGGCCCGCACTCTCGCCGACGCGCTGGTCGGAGCGGATATTTTTGTCGGCCTGTCCATCGCGAACTGCGTGACGGCAGAGATGGTCCGGACCATGGCGGCTGATCCCCTGATCATGGCGATGGCCAACCCCGACCCTGAAATCGGCTACGACGAAGCCTGCGCCGCCCGGCCCGACGCCATCGTCGCAACCGGCCGCTCGGACTTCCCGAATCAGGTCAACAACGTGTTGGGCTTCCCTTACATTTTCCGCGGCGCGCTGGATGTGCGGGCCCGCCAGATCAACGAGCCCATGAAGGTCGCGGCCGCCCACGCCCTGGCTGACCTCGCCCGTCAGGATGTGCCCGAGGAAGTCCTCAAGGCATACGGAATCACCGAGCTGAGCTTCGGGCGCCACTATCTGATCCCCAAGCCCCTGGATCCGCGGGTGCTGCTCTGGGAGGCGCCTGCCGTCGCCGATGCCGCCATGAAGAGCGGTGTGGCACGGGTGGAGATCGACCTGGACGCCTACCGCGAAACACTCGACGCGCGGCTGGGACAGTCGCGCGAAGTGATGCGAATCGTCTTCAGCAAGGCCCGCAACAATCCGAAGAGGATCGTCCTCGCCCAGGGCGAGCACGATAACGTGATCCGGGCCGCTCATCAGATTGTCGAAGAAGGTATCGCCCGGCCGATGCTTCTGGGCAACGCTGAGGTCATCCATGGCAAGGCCGAGCATCTGCACGTGGCCTTTGATGGAATCGACATCGTCGACCCCGCCCGCTCACCCTGCGTTGAGCCGTATGCCCGCGCCCTCTTCGAAGCGCGCAAGCGCAAAGGCCTGACCCTGAACGGCGCGCGCCAGCTCTTGCTCAACCCAGGCTACTTCGCCGCGGTCATGGTCAATTCCGGCGATGCCGACGGCCTGCTGATCAGCGCCGATCTGGACTACCAGGCCGCGATGCGGCCGGCGCTCCAGGTGATTGGGCGGGCGGAAGGCGTCAAGACCGCGGCCGGCGTGTATCTCGTCACAATCAAGAACCAGCCGATCTTCTTCGCCGACGCCACTGTAAACGTTGACCTAAACGCGGACCAGATGGCCGAGGTGGCGCTGTTGACCGCCGATCTGGCCCGCAAATTCGACATCGTGCCCCGGGTGGCGATGCTGAGCTTCTCGAACTTTGGCAGCTCGCGCCATCCGCGCTCAGACATGGTTCGCGAGGCGGTCGCCATCGCCCGGCGGCGCGATCCCAAGCTCATCGTTGACGGCGAGATGCAGGTCGGGGTGGCCCTCTCGGCCGAATTGTTGAAAGGCGAATATGCTTTTAGCGCGTTGGGCAAACCCGCCAACGTTCTGATCTTCCCAAGCATCGAAGCCGGGCACATTGGCTACCGACTGGCGCAGGAGCTGGCCCAGGCCGACATTGTTGGGCCGATGTTTGTCGGGCTGCGCAAGCCCGCCCATATCGTGAACCGCGGCGACCACGTCCGCGACATCGTGAACCTGGCCGCCGTCGCGGTGGTGGAAGCCCAAACTGCCCAACGGGCGTAGTCTCAGCCGCGCGCGCTCAACAGAAGAACGAACGAGAGAGGCCAACCGTACGAATCCGCGCCGGCCAGTTGGTCCAGACTGGTTGACGCGCAGCAGTCCGCGCAATGGCCCACGATCTGGGCGGCGGGTGTATGCTGAAAGCAGACATTAACGCTGGCTCGAGATCTACGGGTTGGGTTTGCAACGGGAGGTGGCATTGACTTGGACGCATCGTTCGACTGCGCGATTTGAGAACCGCAGTCAGGCGGGCGCGAAACTGGCGGAGGCGCTCCGCGAATTCGCCGGACGCGCCGATGTGATCGCCCTCGGACTGCCCCGCGGAGGGGTTGTGGTCGCGGGCGAGGTGGCGACCCGTCTCGGGCTCGCCCGGGATGTCCTGGTGGTTCGCAAGCTCGGGCACCCGCTGCGCAAGGAATTGGCTGTGGGCGCAATTGCCGCGGGCGGAGTCGCGGTAATGAACCCCGGCAAGGGCATTCCGGGATTGACGGGGCCAGACCTCGAGCGGGTCATGGCCCGCGAGCTGGCTGAACTTGAGCGGCGCGAACGCGCCTACCGGACCGGTCGGCCTCCCCTGCGGCTGGAGGGAATGACCGCGATTCTGATCGACGACGGGCTCGCCACCGGCGCGACCCTGCGGGCGGCGATTCTGGCGTCTCACCGGCTGGCCTGCCGCGAGGTCGTCGCTGCGGTGCCGGTCGGCTACGCTGCGGGTCTGGCCGAGTTGACCCGGCCGCCCTACAACGCGCGCACCGTCTGCGTGCTGTCGATTGTCGAGCCGGCATCCATCAGCGAGTACTACGCAAGCTTTGGCCAAACGTCTGACGAAGAAGTCCGGGCAATTCTGGCCGAAGCGTCCGCGCGAGAGCAGGGCCGTTCAGCGGTGCCGGCTTCCGCCGGTTGATTGGTCCACTTGGTTTGGCGGCCGTCTTTGGCGGCCGGAGGGAATTGATATGAGCGACAACAAGAAACAAGGTCTGCGGCGCCAGGCAATCGGCGGCCAGGCCATCGGGGCGAACGCAATTGGCACGTCGGCGCTGGGCGCCCTGACGGTCGGTTCGGGGCTGTTCCTGGTGGCGGCAGCCGGAGCGGTCGCAGTCGGCGCGATGGCCATCGGGCGGCTGGCGATCGGCCGGATGGTCGCCCGAAGCGTTCGCATCCACCTCCTGGAGATTGACACGCTGCGCGTGCGCCGGCTGGAAGTGGTCGACTTCCACCAGGTCAACCCGACCCAAACTGCGGAGAGTGGGCCCGACCCGATGTAGGTGTCTGGCCGGATGCCTTTGCCACCTGGCCGGTATTTCGCTCGCCAAGTGGCTATCTTCAGCTGGCCACTTGGCCATCCAATCGCCAACCGTCGGACTAGTGCGTTCTCACCTCCGACCGGATATGCTCTTCACTGTCTCCGCAGTCAACTAGGAACAAGGCCCTCGGCAAGTAATTGCAGCGCGCCTAACCCGGCGCTGCACGCGGACCACCTATCCCCCCAGGTGGTCCGCGTTTTTTTTTCCTGCCGCCAGCTTAGCCATCTGACCGGCGCGCGACCACCCACACGGCTGATGCGCGGAACGCGAATATGGGCTAGGCTGTCCTCACGCGCAAGCGCCACCGGAGAACCAGCCGCTGTTTTGTTTGGGACGTGATTTTCCTGGCGCGAGGGTGGCGACGGCGACACAATCCGCGTCGTCCATGAGCAGCGCGAAGGAGCAGGACATGAACGCAAGAAACACGATCAAGACGATTGGCGGGGTGGCGGGCGCGGTGGCCGCCCTGGGCGTGGCTGCAACCGCCTATGCGCTTGCGGCCCGGCCGCGAATGCTGCGCTGGGGGGCGACCCCCGATGAGGTTGAGCGGGTCTATCCGGGTGACGAGTTCGTCCTCAACCCGCAGATCAAGGCGACCCATGGGGTGACCGTCCACGCGGCCCCCGAGAATATATTCCCCTGGTTGATTCAAATGGGCCAGGGCCGGGCGGGGTTCTACAGCCTCGAGTCCATCGAGAACCGCCTGTTTCAACTCGACATCCACAATGCCGATCACATCATCCCGGAATTCCAGAGCCTGAAAGTCGGAGACAAAGTACCGTTCGGAAAGGGTATCGCCGCGCGGGTGGCGATTCTGGAGCCTGACAAGCAACTGGTCCTGCGCGGGACGATCTATGGCCCCGAGATTGGTGAAGAAGGCGAGCCCACCCTGAAACCAGGCGAGTCACTGAACGCGACCTGGGGCTTCTTCCTCGAACCACTCGAGAATGGCGATACCCGCTTGATTGAGCGCTTTCGGGTCGAGTACACCCCTACCTTGGTCAATCACCTGGCCTATTACGGCTTTGTTGAGCCGGGCGCCTTCGTCATGGAGCGCAGCATGTTGCAGGGCATCAAGGCCCGCGCAGAAGGCGTGTTTGGCAAGGCGCTCATCGAAAGGCAGCCCCTTGTGGATCGCGTGGTCAAGCCTTTCCGGGGTGTCCGCCTGCAGTCCGTCTGGCAGCGGATCGGGAAACTCCAGGCGAAGAAAGAACCTCAACCCGCAGTGGTCGAGCCGGAGGTGATCGCGTCCTAGCTCGCGTCCGGCCCAACATCAACGCGCCGGCGTCCACGTCTTGCGGTGGATGCCGGATGATCCGATTGCCGGCGCCGTGGTCACACTACGTTCGGCGGGAGGCCAATCATGCGTGCGAAGTCCGATGCAACCCTGCATGGCGACGTGCTGGCAGCGCTTCAGTTTGAGCCGAGTCTGAACGAAACGCGAATTGCCATCAACGTGCGCAAAGGCGTTGTCACGCTGCTCGGCAAGGTCGACAGCTATGCTGACAAGGCAACCGCGGAACGCGTCGTGCGGCGCGTGGACGGTGTGCGCGGGATCGCCAACGATCTCGATGTCGAGGTCCCGGAACGTCACCAGCGCACCGACACGGATGTGGCCCAGTCGGCCCTCGACGCGCTGCGCTGGGATGTGACCGTGCCGGCTCAGGCGCTTCAAGTCAAGGTCGAGAAGGGCTGGCTCACCCTGAGCGGCGAAGTCGAGTGGCACTTCCAGAAGCGGCATGCCGAGGATGCAGTCCGCCGGCTGCGCGGCTTGCGCGGGGTGATCAACCTCGTCACCGTAAAGCCTCAATTGACCGCTATCGATGTGAAACGCAAAATCGAGGACGCGTTTGAGAGGAATGCCCGTATCCACGCGGGCGGCATCCAGGTCGAGGTGGAGGCCAACAGGATCACTCTGACCGGAACTGCTTCATCGTTGACAGAAATGCGCGAGGCCGAAGCCGCGGCCTGGGCGGCCCCCGGTGTAACCGAGGTCGCCAATAAGATCCAGGTGTCCGAGGCCCAACCGGGCTGAGCGTTTTCTGTTCTCTCCTGTTTCGTGGCGCGACGGGCGCCAGTGGTCGATGGACGCGATCAGCGCGCCAGCGATCGCCGGCGCCCGTCGCGTCGTACACTTCACTCCCACTTATGGCAACGTCGAATCACCCACGTCCGGCGCTCCCGACCGCCCGCTTTGCCGTAATCTCAATTCTGGCAGCTCTGGCGACGATTGCCCTGAAGGGCCTGGCGTTTGGGGTCACCGGGTCCGTTGGCCTGCTTTCGGATGCGCTTGAATCCGGGGTCAACCTTGCGGCGGCCACCCTCACCCTCGTGCTCCTGCGCGCGGCCGCCCGCCCGCCCGACGAGATGCACAGCTACGGGCACACAAAGGCGGAATACTTCGCGAGTGGCGCCGAGGGCGCCCTGATCATCTTCGCGGCCATCAGCATCATCGCGAGCGCGGTGCCGCGCCTGCTCAATCCGCGCGAACTCGAGCAGATCAGCGTTGGCATTCTGCTGTCGGTCGGCGCTTCCATCATCAACCTCGTCGTCGCCCGAATACTTTTGCGGGCCGGCAAAACCCACCACTCCATTGCGCTTGAGGCGGATGCCCACCACCTGATGACCGATGTGTGGACTTCCGGCGCCGTCATCGTCGGGATTCTGGCGGCCGCGATCACCGGCTGGGCGATCTTGGATCCCATCATCGCTCTTGCGATGGGGGTGAACATCATCTGGACGGGCTACCAACTCATCCGGCGCTCCGCCCTCGGCCTCATGGACACCGCCATCAGCCCGTCCGACTTCATCCGGGTGGATGCCGCCCTGGCCCCCTATCGCGCCGACGGCATCCAGTTTCACGCCATCCGCTCGCGCCAGGCGGGCGACCGGTCTTTCGTGTCGATGCACGTCCTGGTGCCGGCCGAATGGACGGTCCAGCGCGGCCACACACTGCTTGAGAAGATCGAGCATGATGTGCGCCAGGCCGTTCGGCACGTCACGGTTTTCACCCATCTCGAGCCAAAGGACGACCCCGCGGCCATGGAGGACGTCGACCTCGCCCGGGCCGACGAGACCGAAAACGAAGCGGCGATTGCGCCATAGGGGCAGCAAACGCAAATGAGGGCGGCCAATTGGCCGCCCTCGCCGCATTCAGGGGAGGCTGCGCCGCCTACGCGGTTGCGCGGCGCATGGCCACCGACAGCACACCGTATGCAGCCACCCAGGCTTCTTTGACCTCGGGCGTAAAGGCCGGACCAAGCGTCTGCTCGAGGGCCCAGATCAGGGCCGCGCCAAACGTGTTCACATCGCGGGGCTGAACACCGTAGTTGACGTGACGCGTGCCCAACGCCTTGACCTGCTGACCCAGGTTGTCGGGCTGATCCAGCCCGGTCACGGCCAGCCCAATCGCAGTCATGATCATCTTTGCCTGGGTCTTGAGATCGCCTTTGAAAAGAGGTTTCAGTGACGGATCGATCTCGAAGAGCTTGGTGTAGAGCATCTCACCGGTTTCTTGCGCCATCGGTTCGATTGACTTGAATGTTTCCCGAAGTAGTTTGACCTGTTCCGCGTTCATGCTTCCTCCTGTGTCTGTGTCAGGCTAACCCGCCGCAATCTCGCTTTGACTGGCTGACCGGCCGGTATTGTGTGGCCAACTGGCCGATTGGGTACAATTTTAGGCCACCTTCTTTCGCCCGGCGAATTTCATGAAGATTCAGACCCGCGTGTTTGTCCGCACCGCCTT
>JBKJQK010000458.1:0-7751 GCA_046594095.1 Anaerolineae bacterium
CACCGCGGTCGCGAACGCGGGCAAGGCGGGCGCAAAGCTGGCCCGGCTGGCCAGGGCCGACACTAGAAGTCCAGCCAGGGTCATGAGCGCGGCGACCCCGCCCGCGCGGGCCAGCACAGCGCGGGCGACGACATCGGGCGGATCACCGACGTCGAGGTAGATCGGCGGCTCCTGGCCCGTGCCAAAGCTCAGCCGGCCGACAAGGGTCAGCACGCTGTTTGCCCCGGCGGGCAGCGTCTCGCGGGTTACCCACAGCCGGTCCGCGCTACCGGTCGCGGCCAGGCTCACCCATTCGCCGCCGCGCAGTTGCAGCGGCCCAAGATTCATCCGCGACAGGTAGGGCGCGCTCGTGTCGAGCCGGCCCGACACGCGCACATAGCGCCCGCCCATGCTGACCGAGATGCGGGTCAGGTCGGTGTCATAGACGGTGAGATCGCCGCGGGCGGTTTCCTCCGTCCCCATCGCCAGAGCCCCGACGGCAAGGAGCGAGACCGCAATGACGGTCGCGAGCCTGCTGCGCGAAAGGGCGCACAACACGCCCGCTCCCGCGTCGATGACGCGCGCGAGCCCGTAGAAAATCGGTCTTGCGCCCGCCTGGGTAGGAGGCGCTTCGAGGCGTGTCATCCCTTTCAGCCCACCACGACCTGGATCCGCTCGCCACCTTCGCCCTCGTGGACGTCGATGACGACGGGCTCATTGCGGAAGTCCGCCGCGCTCAGGGCCTCGAGGACATCGTCGACGGCGGTCCGGGCGAGCGCGGGGGTGAAGCGGCCAAAGACTCGGACCATCCAGCCGACCGGCCGAAGGGGAAGGGGCACGCTGATGTTGATTTTGCGCGGCCATTCCTTCTGGCCGGTATCCACCCGAACGTGGGCCCACGGCGCGCGGGCACTGAGCACCCCGACGAGCGCAAGCCCGAGGCCGAGTAGCGCGAATGGACTGACGCACAGGACGGCCATCAGCGCGCCAAACCAGCCGGCGCTCCAGAGACCGCTGAAGGCCAATCCGAACCCGGCCGCGACGACCAGGCCGGAGCCGGCCAGGACGAGCCACGCATAACGGAATCTTGAAGGCACCGTGGGGGCCGGCGGGCGGGGCGGAAGAATGTCTGGTTCGGCTTCAGTCGCGCTCACGCCCGGCGCTTCGGCGGCGACCGCAAACAACATATCCGGCCCGACCGGTGCTGCGCCCGGTAGAGCCGGGGCAGGGCCATCCACCTCTCGTTTCATCGCGTCGAGGATGCGCAGTCCTTCCTCGGCGCTGAGTTCGCCACGGTCGATCATGTCCAGGACGTCGGCCCTTTTTTGCTCGGTCATTGGCTTGTATTTGGCGTCTATCAGCCATCCAGGGCGCGCAGCAATTGCTCGGCCTGCTGGATGGTGATCTTTTTCTGTTCGACCATGCGCAGAATGCTCATCCGTTCTTTGTCGCTGACCGGCTCCGGGGCCGGCTCAGCGGATTCGAACGCGGCGGCGCGGCGGGGTGACGCGGGAATTGCCGGCATCGCAGG
Organism: Anaerolineae bacterium; assembly: GCA_046594095.1. Classification (GTDB taxonomy): domain Bacteria; phylum Chloroflexota; class Anaerolineae; order J036; family Brachytrichaceae; genus Brachythrix. The sequence goes on from JBKJQK010000458.1 coordinate 1,511, forward strand.
CGCGGCCGGCGTGGCGGGCGTGGCCGGCGAAGACCACGACCAGCTCCAGCCCGTGCCGCGCCGCGCCGCGCGCTCCACCTCGCGCTCCGCAAGGCGTTGCGCGCGGGCGACTTCCTTCTCGGCCCGGCGGCGAGCTTTCTCACCGGCGCGTTCGGCGGTTCGGCGGGCCCGATCCGCGATGCGCTCGCCCATGCTGCCGAGATGGCCCAGCCCTTCGCCAAACCGGTCGAAGCTGGAGCCCATCGTGTCAAACGCGTCCTCGAGCTTATTGAACATCAGGTCGAAATCGATGTTGGGCGCTCCGGACTGCGGTTGCGAGGCGAAGGCCTTGCTGCGGACCGCGACAGATCCGCCGGCGGAAAGCGCCACGGCGCTGGCGCCGGTCCCGAGCCGCATTTGGCGCGCGCCGCGCCCGTCTGAGATCTCGACGATGGCATTGGCGTCCTCGGGGAGCTGGCAATTGATGCTGCCACCGGCGCTGATCTGGACGCGCTCGCCGGGGAGCGGGTTCATCCGGAACTCGCCACTGCCACCGATCGAGATGGAACCGGACAGTTCGACATCATTCAGGCGCAACGAGCCGCCAACCGACACGCCGATATAGCGCCCCGCGACCTCGCGGGTCTCGACGCTGCCGCCGACGCCTGTGATGGCGACGTTGCCGTTGACGCGCTGGAGGGTGGCGCTGCCGCCGACGCTGCGCGCGACGACCGAGCCGGTGACGCCCCGTGCATCGAGGCTATCGCCGATTGCGTCGATGACGACTTCGCCGACATCACGCAGGCGCAAGTCCGAGCCCACCCCCCGTACCTGGATGCCGCCGGTGATCTGCTCGATCCGGGCGTCGTCGCCGGCCCTCTCGACGAGCAGCGAGCCGCCCCGGGGCATGCTTATTTTGCAATCACCGCGGGTGCGAATTTTGATGACGTTCTCTTCCTGGTTGGCGTCGCCCGGATCGTCGAAATCGACGGCGACCCGCGGCTCGTCCCAGCCCATGACGGTCAGATCGTTCTTGGCATTTACCACGACCGTTGGATTTGCCGAAGCGGAGAACTCTTGTGTGCTCATAATGACCTCAGTGAATCAGCCCTCTGCCCGCGCGCGCAACATCGCCATCGCCTGCTCCGATGAGATTTTGCCCTTATCGAGGTCGTCCAGGATCTTGCGGCGTTCCTCGTCGGAGAGTTTCAGCGCTTTTTCTTCCTCGCGCGAGGGCTCGAAACCCATCGCCCGAATGATGTCCTGCAGGCGCGAACGCAGGGTCGGGTAGGACAGGCTGAGCTCGACCTCCATCCGGTTCATCTTGCCCTCGCATTTGACAAAGGCGCGGATGAAGTCGATCTGCTCCTGGGTCAGCCCGGGGAAGGGGCTGGCCGCCGGGGCAAACTGGCCCCGCAGGGTCGTGTCGCACGCGGAGCAGTGTGTTTCGGTCACGATGATCTCGCCGGCGCAAATCGGGCACCGGGCAGGCAACGCATTCATGACAACCTCCAAACGGAAACGGACTGGGTATCGGCCCGACCGTATCGGGCGCGGATAGCCGCAGCCATGCGATCCAACGCGCCCGCGACCGCCAGGGCAAGCCTGGCCGGCGGGCCCGCGTCGGTGTTGGCGAAATTGATCAGACGGGCTTCGGCCGAACTAGCCAGTAGTTCGGCGTGGCGTTCTGTTAGGCGCTGGAATTCGGGTTGAAACTCTGGCATGTTTGGCCTCAATGGCTTCAATAATCTTGAAGCCCTACTTCGGAATCCGTAACATTCAGGATAATATTACGAAATATTGATATTGTCAATACTCAGTTTCGTATTCTTGATATGTTTGTGTGATTCTGATCAGAAGTTATAGGTCAATCTTCCATAGATAAGAGACGGCCCAACTCGGTTCTGTGCTCGGTAAGCGCCCCGCGGATTGGCCCCTGTCGCGCGTCGGGCACCCCCGCAAGCAGCGACACCTTATCGCAGCGATGGCGTCCTGAGTTTCGCACCGCCGCTGCCAAAACGGCAGGCGTAACCGCGGGCGCGCTTGCCACCTTCTCGAAAGCGTCCCGCGCACAGTCGAGTGACGCGCCCAGCCCGCCCGCGAGTGCGCGTCCCTCGACTGTGGCCGGTGGAGTTCGATCGGCTCAGGTTCGAGATGGTGCCGCCGGCCTCCGCTCGGGATGCTTGCTCCCCCCGTGTCATGAGTAGGTTTCTTGGTTTACTTGGGTGTTGTTAGCCTTCGCCGCACTGAGTGCCATTCGCGTAAAAGTCAACGTGCCGTCGAAACGATGCAACCGATTGCGTTGGCGCCGTGAACGCCCGCCTTCACAACGCCAATGCCACGCCAGCGCAAATCTAGCGTCGCGGCCTTAGCGTGACGAGGATTTTGTTCGCGCGGTTAACATGGTGGGGAAACCACAGGGAGTCAGACAATGAACCTAAACGCATATACCGAGAAGGCCCAGGAGGCGCTGCTCAAGGCGCAATCGATCGCGGTCGAGCACGGGCATTCCCAAATTGAACCTGAGCACATGTTGAACGCGCTCCTCACCCAGGAGGGCGGCATCGTCCCGCCGGTCATCACTGCGATCGGCGCAAACCCGACCCGGATCAACGACCTGGTCGAGCGCGAATTGCGCGGCAAGCCCAAGGTGAGCGGCTCTTCGGCCACCCCGACCCTGTCCCGCGAGGTCAGCCGGATGACCGATGCCGCTGAAGCCGAGGCCAAGCAGATGCGCGACGACTTCGTCAGCACCGAGCATCTCCTGATCGCGCTGGCCCAGACGGCCAGCGGCATGCGGCCGGCCGCCGCCACCCGCATCCTTAATGAGGCCGGCGTCATCAAGGACAGTATTCTCAAAGCCCTCGTCCAGGTCCGCGGCAGCCAGCGGGTGACCTCGCAGCAGCCCGAGGGCACCTACCAGGCGCTCGAGAAGTACGGGCGCGATCTGACCAAGGCCGCCCAGGATGGCAAGCTCGATCCCGTCATTGGCCGGGATGAAGAAATCCGCCGGGTGATCCAGATCCTGTCGCGCCGGACCAAGAACAACCCGGTCTTGATCGGCGAACCGGGGGTGGGCAAAACCGCCATTGCCGAGGGCCTCGCCCAGCGGATCGTGCGCCGGGATGTGCCCGAGGGTCTGAAGGATAAGAAGATCATCTCCCTCGACATGGGCGCGCTGATTGCCGGGGCGAAATTCCGCGGCGAGTTCGAGGAGCGGCTCAAGGCCGTGCTCAAGGAAGTCACTTCGAGCAACGGCGGGATCATCCTCTTTATCGACGAGCTGCACACCGTGGTTGGGGCGGGCAAGGCCGAGGGCGCGATGGACGCCGGCAACCTGCTCAAGCCAATGCTGGCCCGCGGCGAATTGCACTGTGTGGGTGCGACGACCCTGGACGAATACCGCAAACACATCGAGAAGGACGCCGCGCTCGAGCGACGCTTCCAGCCCATCGTGGTTGACGAGCCCAGCATTGATGACACCATCAGCATTTTGCGCGGGCTCAAGGAGCGCTACGAGATCCACCACGGGGTCCGGATCCAGGACGCGGCTGTGATCGCGGCAGCCACCTTGAGCGCCCGCTATATCAACGACCGTCAACTCCCCGACAAGGCCATCGACCTAATCGACGAGGCCGCCAGCCGGGTCAAGATGGAGATCGACAGCAAGCCGGTCGCTTTGGACGAGATCGACCGCCGGGTGTTACAGCTTGAAATCGAGCGTGAGGCCTTGAAGAAGGAAAGCGACGCGGCCTCGCTCGAGCGGCTGCGCAAGATCGAAGGCGAGATCGCCAGCGAGAAGGAAAAGGGCAACGCCCTGCGCGCCCAATGGGAGACCGAGAAGATGTCGATCCAGGCCGTGCGCGGCGCGCGCGAGCAGATCGAGGAGACTCAGGTCAGGATCGAGCAGGCCGAACGAAATGCCGACCTGGCCGAAGCGGCCAAACTTCGCTACGGAACGTTGCTGGAGCTGCAGAAGAAGCTGCAGGCGGCCGAAGCCATTGACACGCCTGGCGGCGCGCGCCTGCTCAAGGAAGAAGTTGGGCCCGATGAAATCGCGGCCGTGGTCAGCCGCTGGACGGGTGTGCCGGTATCCAAGATGCTGGAGGGCGAGGCCCACAAACTGGTCCGGATGGAGGAGCGCCTGCGCGAGCGGGTGATCGGCCAGGACGACGCGCTTCGGGCTGTCTCCGGGGCCGTCCGGCGCGCCCGGGCCGGGCTGCAGGACCCCAACCGGCCGATCGGCTCATTCATCTTCCTCGGCCCAACCGGAATTGGCAAGACCGAGACGGCGAAAGCCCTGGCCGAGTTCCTGTTCGACGACGAGCAGGCCATGATCCGGATCGACATGAGCGAGTATCAGGAGAAGCACACCGTCTCGCGCCTGATCGGCGCGCCGCCCGGCTACGTGGGCTACGACGAGGGCGGGCAGCTCAGCGAAGCGGTCCGGCGCAAGCCCTACAGCGTGGTGCTGTTTGACGAAATCGAGAAGGCCCATCCCGAGGTGTTTAATGTGTTGCTTCAGGTGCTTGATGATGGCCGTCTGACCGACGGGCAGGGCCGGACGGTCAATTTCAAGAACACCGTCATCATCATGACCAGCAACCTGATCCGGGGCGTGCCGGAAGCGCTCGGACCGGTCAACGGGGTGGTCGATCGCAAGCTGGCTTCGGCCCAGCGCGACTGGGTGGTGCGTGAGTTGCAGAAGCACTTCCGGCCGGAGTTTCTAAACCGCATCGACGACATCGTCCTGTTCCGCAGCCTGAGCGACGCCGACTTGATGAAGATCGTCGACGTCCAACTGCGCAAACTCAGCGGGCGGCTGGCGGAGCGCAAGCTGACCTTGACGGTCACGGATGCGGCCCGGGCGTATCTGGCCCGGGCGGGGTTCGACCAGCAGTTCGGCGCGCGCCCGCTCAAGCGGGCAATCCAGGCCGAACTTCAGGACCCGCTCTCAATCAGCCTGCTCGAGGGACACTACAAGGAAGGGGACAGCATAACGGCCGATGTTGTGGAGGATGGAATCGCGTTCAGGTAGGCTTCGGTTGCCCAAGTTGACAGGTGGGCGTCCAGGTTCATACTATGCCGCGTAGTCAGGGGAGCCTCATCGTCCTTCGCGCATGGATCAAATCGACGCATCCGCTGCGATACGCCTGCTGGGCACGTTCCAGATGGGCTTCGACGGTCATGCCGCGTCTGCGTTTGGCATGCCCAAGGCGCAATCTCTTGCAGCGTTCTTAATCCTGCGCCGCGACGCGCCGCAATCGCGCCAACAACTTTCCTTTTTGCTGTGGCCCGACTCTACTGAAGCTCAGGCGCGGAACAACCTGCGCCAGCTCGTCTTTAGCATGCGCCAGGCCTGGCCGTCGATGGATCGCTTCATTCATGTCGAAGGCAACACCCTTCAATGGTTGCCGCCCGCGCACTGTCAGATTGATGTGGAGGATTTCGACCGCGCGATTGACCAGGCGCGCCGGTTCGCCAAAAATGCTGATAGGAGCGGCGAATTGGGCGCGCTACAGCGCGCGGTCGACGTGTATCGGGGTGAGCTATTGCCGTCCGGCTACGACGACTGGATCGCGCCCGAGCGTGATCGCCTTCGCGATGAGTGCGTTTGGGCGCTCGCCCGGCTGGTCCAGCTCCTCGAGCAGGACCGAGCCTATCCCGAAGCGCTTGAGCAGGCGCAACGCTTGCTCCGCTTGGACCCGTTGCGCGAAGCAGCCTGCGTTACGCTCATGAGGCTGCACTCGCTCGTGGGCGATCGCGCTTCGGCCGCGCGCGCGGCGCTTCTGGACGAACAACGGCCCGCTTTGCCGCCCCGCGTCTATGGCGTGATCGTTGGGCGTCTCCATCAGCTCACACCGGCAACGCGCGAGCTGACTGGACTTGCGGCGACGATCGGGCGCTCGTTCAACCTGGACCTGCTCGCAGCCGCAAGCGAGCGGGACCGCGGCATGGTGGCGCACGGGCTGGATGCGCTGTGGCACCGCCGGATTGTGCGCCCTCATTTGGCCGCCGGAAACTCACCCGCTGAGGGTATGTTCGCCTACGACTTCAGCCACGACAAGTTACGCGAAGTCGCCTACGCGGAACTCGCCCCGATGCAATGGCTTCATTGGCACTCGCAGGTCGCGCATGCGCTGGAGCGCCTGAGTGCGGATCACCTTGATCCCGTTAGCGCGCGGATTGCGGCGCATTTCGAACAAGCCGGTCTTGCCGCGCGGGCGATTCCGTACTAATTAAGGGCAGCCGGCGTCGCCCA